>JBIIIL010000292.1:0-2806 GCA_044234825.1 Phycisphaerales bacterium | reverse complement strand
ATGGCCCATTCGGGCATCATGTCCGAGGGATCGAGACCTTCGAGCTGCCCAGCGACTTCCCCGGCCAGCGCGCGCAGGGCATTCATGTCCTCCAGCGCCTTCGCCAGCGATCCTGCATCCTGAAGCTGGTCAGCCTGCTGTGCCACCATGGGCGCGAGCATGGCAGACATCATGGGGCTGGTTGGCACGCCACGGTCGATCGCCTCCATCAGCGAGTTGCACCGCGCATCGCGCGCACTGGCCCAGTCGCGGTAGCGCTGCTCGTTGCGCGCCGCAGCCTGCGCATCGGGCTCGCCGCGCGCGGCCTTGCGGAGCGCGCTCATCATCGCCCGGTCCGCGCGCGATGCGCTCGAGAACACGGTGGGATAGGCGTTGCGCAGCACATTCGTGCGGAACTGCTCGTACTCGGCCGCCGGGAGCATGGCGCGCATGTCCGCGAGCATCGCGCGCAGCAGGGCACCGACCTGCGTCGCCGAACCTGTCGTCGGCGCAGCGGCTGCGATCCGGCGCGAGATCGGGTCCAGTTCGGCGCCACGCGCACGGGCCACCAGCACATCCGGGCATGACTCGCGCCACTGCCGCAGCAGCGGTTCCGCAGTGCGCTCGTACTGTGCAACACGGTCGATGGCACGCGCACGCACATCGTCGGCGAGCGCGATTCGGCCCAGCGCCTCTCGCGGGTCTGCCGCACTTGCGCCAGCGCTGAGGCCGACCATGCGGTCGCGCATCCATGCCGCGGTTGACCGCCGCGAGAGGTGAAACGGCAGTGCGCCACTGACCCGCTGCATGGTCGCGGCGTCGGTTGGCGGAACGCTCGCCAGGACGCCGTCCACGAGCTGCCGCTCCGCCGAATCGATCTCGTCACTCGCCGCACGCATCGCGCGCGCCACGTCCTGGGCGGACTTGAGCTGCTCCGCCGGCGACGCATCGCGTCCCGCGCGCCTCATCGCACGCAGCGGCTCGATGCGCTCGCGCTGCGCAGCCATGGTGCGCTCGAGATAGGTCGGGTATGCGACTAGCGCGCGCCGGATGGAGTCGTCATCCATGCCGGCAAGGCGAAGGGCTTCCACCAGCTCCGATGACTTCAGCGGCGCCGGACCTGAGGGCACCGCCACCGCACGAGGCACAGCTAGTGCCAGCGCGGCAACGAGCGTGCCCGCGAGCACAGCAAGCGTGCGGAGCCGGATCAGAGGCATGGCAGCGTTCGCCTTCGGTCGGTACATGCGGACCATTTTCGCACGAATCGGCAACCGCCCGCCAGAATTGCCCAAAATGCCTGCAGGAAGGGGGAATCGGCGATTGCGCCAAACCCGCCGGGCGGCCATACTCGGGAACTCGGCACGGCGGGCTGCCCTAGGAGGGTCGCCACCGGATGTGCCGTCCGCCCGCCGTCCCAACGAGGTGCACCGAACGATGTCATTCGAGGCCGCGACCCACGCCACCGCGATCCAGCTCTGCCACTCCGTGCTCGATCGATGCGGAACTTCCGGATCCGGTCACCCGACCAGCGCCATGGGCCTCGCGCACCTCGCGACAGTGCTCCTGTACGAGTCGATGCGGTGGGACCCCGCGGCGCCAGCGAATGCTGATGCCGATGCGCTTGTGATCAGCGGCCGTCACGCATCGCACATCATTGATGCGATCGAGGCCGATGTCGGCGGGGCCGTGCGCCATGTGGCCCACATCGCGCCTGGCACGCCGGGCAGGGGCCTTGCCATCGCGGCGGGCATCGCGCTTGATGCGCGCGACCGCAAGTCGCCGCGCCGAACGTTCTGCATCATGGGTGACGGCGAGACGCGTGAGGGTGCGGTGTGGGAGGCGTGCGATCTCGCGGTCGAGCGCAGCCTGACCACTCTCGTGCCCATCATCGCGTGCAATCAGTCGGGGCAGTCTGGCGCGACTGGACCAGCCCAGTCGGCCGCGGCACTCGCGAAGAAGCTCGGCGCATTCGGATGGTCCTGCGTGACCATCGATGGCCATGATCCTGCGCAGATCCGCCAGGCACTTGCGGATGCTGCGCAGTCCGCCCCCAAGGGCACATTCACCGCGATCATCGCGCGCACGACGAAGGGCTGGGGCTCGAGCAGCCTGCAGGCGGGCTCGTGGCACGGCCGCGCGCCCACCGGCGACCGGCTCAAGCAGGCGAAGTCGGAACTTGATGCGATGCGCGTGCGCTACACGAGTGCACTCGCGAGTGCGGGTCACTTCCGCCGCCAGGCACCGAGCCAGTCGCGCGCTGCGGCGAGCGCAGCTCCAGTTCAGGTGCCGAGCTTCGCGCAGGCGATGCGCGCTGCAGACATGGGCACCGTGCTTGCCGCAGGCAAGCTCTCGACGCGCCGCGCCTACGGCCTCGCGCTGCGCACGCTCGCGCAGAACGACCGCCGCATCTGGTCGCTCGACACCGATACGCGCAGCGCGACGGGCGCGGATGCCTTCGCGAACGACCGCGCGCTTGCAGATCGATTCGTGGAGTGCCGAGCCGGCGAGCAGTCGATGGTCGGTGCGGCCATCGGACTGGCGGCGGCCGGTGCGGTGCCGTTCTGCTCGACCTACGCGCGGTTCATCTCGAACGCGCACGGCGATATCGAGGCCGCGGCACGAGGCGGCGCGAACATCAAGGTGATCGGCAGCCATGCGGGCGTCGCAGGTCCCGCGAACGGCACCCCGGAGATGGCTCTCGTCGATGCCGCAGCGCTGCGTCCGCTGACGACGCTGTCGCGCGGCGGCGTGCCGTCGTTCCACATCCTCCAGCCGGCCGATGCGCGCGCGGCGTACGCCCTGACGGTCGCGATGGCCAGGCATGATG
>JBIIIL010000065.1:0-10967 GCA_044234825.1 Phycisphaerales bacterium | reverse complement strand
GAGCGCGTACCGGTACACCGTTCCGCCAGCCGTGTCCGCCGCCTCGGCGTAGTCGACGAGAGAGGGGTCGGTCGACAGCGCGCGCCACGCATCCACCGCAAACGGATCCCGCTCCTCGCCGTCCTCAAGCCGGTCTGCGGGCACGACGCGGATCGGGATCGGCGTGCCCTCCGTGCGCATCAGCTGGAAGCCGTTCTGAACCCATGTCTCGGCAAGCTGGCGGGACATCTCGCGCTGCCCCTCGTCGACGATCTCTCCCATGCGCACCCACGGCACCGCGAGCGATCCGGCGATGATCGCCATCACGGCTGCGCCGAAGACGATCTGGCACTTTCCTGCGAGCGAGAGTCCCGACGCCATGGTGCGTGAGAGTACGCCACATGCCCATATCCTCCATGGCGTGAGACGCGACGGCACCGATCCGGACAATGTGCAGATGAGCGATGTGCTGTGCGACTTCTGCGCGCAGGAGTGGACCGCAGATCGCACGATGATGGAGGGCCACCACGGCAGCTGCATCTGCGCGCCATGCCTGACCTTGGCGTTCCGCGCCGTCGTCCTCGAGGGGCGCGACGATTCCCCCGGAGTCGCGCGCGACCCCAGTCACGGCCATGACGGCAGCCCCGCCGTGCGGCAGTGCGCCATGTGCCTGGAGGCCCGCAACGAGCCGCACTGGCGCGGCCTGGGGCGGCCGCAGGCATTCGCGTGCCGGCGCTGCATCAAGATGGCCAGCGTCATCCTCGAGCGAGACCCTGACACCGCGTGGGCACGGCCCGCTGCAGGTGCCCCATGAGCCCAGACCTCGGTCGCGGCCGCGAGCTTGACCCGGGCTCGCACGGCATGGACATCTCGGCGCTGCCCCCGCACGATGCGGGTCCCTTCGACCCGCGCAGCCTCTTCGCGGATCCGGCGAGGCCGTTCGAGATCGAGATCGGGTCGGGCAAGGGCACGTTCCTGCTCCAGCAGTCGATGCAGGATGCGGGCGTCAACAGGCTCGGCATCGAGTGGGCGCGCGAGTACTGGCTGTACGCCGCGGACCGCATGCGCCGGCACGGGATCGGCTCGGTGCGCATGCTGCGCGCCGACGCCACGCAGTTCATCCGCCACTGGTGCCCGGACTCGATCGCCCAGGTGATCCACCTCTACTTCAGCGACCCTTGGCCGAAGGCGCGCCACCACAAGCGGCGCGTCGTGCAGGACGAGTCGCTGCGCGACTTCCGCCGCGTGCTTGCGCCGCGCGGCGAACTGCGCATCGTCACCGACCATGACGAGCTGTGGGCCTGGTGCGAGGAGCATGCGGCGCGCGCCGGGCACCTCTTCGAGCGACTGCCCTTCGACCCGCCCGCGGCCGGGTCGGGCGAGCTCGTCGGCACCAACTTCGAGCGCAAGTTCCGCCGCGAGGGCCGGCCCTTCCACGCGATGATGCTGCGCGCGCGTGCCGCGCCCCAGGCGTGACGCCACCGCCACCGAGCCTCCGTGCGCCGGCCAGCACCCGGTGCGCTGCGGCGCGCCTCGATCACTCCGGATCGTACGTGAGCTGGCTCGCGATGGCGTTGCCGGGACCGACGAGCACGACGCGCGGCCGGTGCGTGCGGAACTCCTCGTCGCTGAGGATGCAGAAGCTCATGATGAGCACACGGTTGCCGACCTTCGTCAGCCTCGCGGCCGCGCCGTTGACGCCGATCACGCCGCTGCCGCGCTCGCCCTTGAACACGTAGGTCTCGAAGCGCGCCATGCTGTCGACATCGGCGACGAGCACCTTCTCGCTCACGCGCATCCCGCAGGCATCGAGCAGGTCCGGATCGATCGTGATGGAGCCCATGTACTCGGGCTCGCAGAACGTCACCGTCGCCCGGTGGATCTTCGCAAGTAGCGCGTGGCGAAGCATGGGCCCGTCATCCCTCACTGCGCCGCGCACGCGGCCGCGACGGCGCTGCGGCATCCTTCCCGTCCGCACCCGCGCGCCACTCGACGCGCGATGCATCCGACCACAGCCCCTCGAGGTCGTACCACTCGCGCTGGCCGGGCTCGAAGAGGTGGACAACGACATCCACGAAATCCGCGCAGATCCAGCTCGAGCCCTCGTCAGCCGACACGCGCCACGGCGCGCTCGACTGGCTCTTGCCGAGCTTGGAGATCTCGGTCGCGACGGACTTCATCTGGCGCGGGCTCGTGCCGCTGGCGATCACCATGAAGTCGCAGACGGGGGAGCGTCCCTTCATGTCCAGCACGACCACGTCGGTGCACTTGAGCTCCGACGAGAGGCGCGCCGCCTGAAGCGCGAACGCACGCGCTTCGCTCCCCGCATCCGCAGTGGAGCGCTTGGGCGCCGGGGTCTTCATGTGAGGTGCTGTGCGATTCGGGACATGCAGCGCGATGCGCCGCACTCAGCTGCCGCGGCCGCCGAAGCCCGATGAAGGACCGCCGCTGCGGCCACCGGCCGAGCGCGGGCCGCCAGCGCGCGCGCCCATCGGGCGCAAGCCCGGCGGGAGCGGACGACGGGCCTCGCGGCGCTTGCGCTCCGAAGGCTTCTCGTAGTACTGGCGCTTCTTCACGTCCTTGGTGAGACCTTCCTTCTCGCAGAGCTTCTTGAAGCGGCGGAGCATCTGCTCGGCGGTCTCGTTACCACGGGATTTGACCTTGATCGGCATGAGTCCCGCATTACACCGCGTTGCGGAGGGGGATGCAAGGGGAAGTTGGGGCGGCGATTACCGGACGCCCGTGCCGCATGCCTACCGTGCCGCCATGCCGCTGGTGCTCGACGCAAGCAACATCCTGCACGTCACGGGCGTGCTGCCGCCAGAACTGGCCGGGCCCGACGAGCGCGGGCTCGTTGACCTGATTCGCCGCAGCCGCTGGCGCAGCGAGCGGATCTGGATCGTGTGCGACGGCGGGCGACGCGCCTCCTCGTCGCAGTTCCACGACGGCGCAGTGCTGCACCACGCCGGACCTGGATCCGATGCCGACACGGTGATCGCCAAGCTCATCGAGACGTGCAGCCACTGCAGCTCGCTCATCGTCGTGACCAGTGACCGCCGGGTGGCCGCTCATGCGCGCCGCCGCGACTGCCGCACGATGCGCTCGGAGGAGTTCCTCGAGGCGCTTGCGCGCGACTGCGCTGCCACCTCGTCACGTGCGCCACGCAAGTCCGCCGGCGATGCGGATCGCATCGACGCCGCACAGGTCGCGGCGTGGCTCGCCTACTTCGGCCTGACCGAGGATCGATCGACATCAGTCGAGCACGATGCGGTCCACGCCGCCGAGCGCGAGGCCGCACGGCTTGCGCACGAGCTCGGGATCCGGGCGCGTGACGCTGCGCGCCGCCGGATGCGGTGAACGCACGGCACGCGGCACGCGCACCGCACGCCGTGAGCGCGTCGCACCCTACGATCCCGCCATGCCTGGACGCTCGCCCGCCAAGGTGCCGCCCGCCCCGATCGGCTTCACGCCGGTGCCCATGGACTTCGAGCGCCCGCCCGCGGATCCTGTCGCGGAGTTCCGCCGCTGGTTTGACGAGGCGTGCCGGCTCCCGATGCCCAACCCCAACGCCATGACCCTCGCCACGGTCGACGCGGACGGCGCGCCGAGCGCCCGAATCGTCCTGCTGCGCGGCATCGACGACCGCGGAGCGCTCTTCTTCACGAACCGCCAGAGCCGCAAGGGAACCGCGCTCGAGTCGGTGCCGCGAGCTGCGCTGCTGTTTCACTGGGACCTTCTGGACCGGCAGGTCCGCATCGAGGGCAGGGTGAGCCACGCCACGCAGGCTGAGAGCGACGGCTACCACGCTGATCGTCCGCGCGAGAGCCAGATCGGCGCGTGGGCGAGCGAGCAGAGCCGGCCCGTCGCATCGCGCGCCGCATTTGAGGCCCGGATCGCCGCCACCAACGCCCGCTTCGGCGACGGACCCGTGCCGCGTCCCCCGCACTGGGGCGGCTACCGGGTCGCGCTCGAATCGATCGAGTTCTGGCAGGGCCACCCCTACCGCCTGCACGACCGTGTCGTGTACACGCCTCGCGCCGGCGGATGGTCGGTCACGCGGCTTTACCCGTAGCTCAGCTCTCGACCGTCTCGCGCTCGCGCCGCTGCCACGGCTTGTCGCGCTCGCGCCGCTGCGGCACCCACCCGCCGCGCACGGTCACGCTGCCTGCGCCGGTGATCTCGCAGATCTTGCGCAGCAGCGCAGGGTCGGGCACGACGCGCACGCCGCCGACGGTGATCGCCGCATCGGCGCCATCCACCTGAAGCACGACGTCCACCTCGACCGGACGGCCGCGCAGGTTGGACGCGCTATTGGCGGCCTGCTTGAGCGTGCCCGCGAGCATGCGCATCATCGGCACCATGAGCTCGCCGTCGTCCGAATCGCGTGGCGCGACAGTGGCGCCGCCCGCGCCGTCCGCCGGGAGGCGGATCTCGACGCGCGTCGCCAGGTGGCGTGATGCCTCGGCGACCGGGATCAGCTGGTCCACGATGATGCCAGGCTCCGCGCGGCTGCGGTCGACGACGCCCACAACCATCAGCATGGCATCGGCCTGCAGCATCTCGCCGTGCTGCGCGAAGGTGTCCGGGAAGAGCACGCATTCGGCGGTGCCGAGCTTGTCCACGATCGTGGCCATCGCCATGCGGCGGCCCGGCTGCGCGCCGCGCTGGCTGACGACGTTCCTGATCCGCCCGACGATGCCCGCCATCACCACCGGCGCCTGCGCCGGCATGTCACGGATGCGCACGCTGTCGGTGTTGGCGAAGGAATCGACCTCGCGCGACCACTCGTCGAGCGGATGACCGCTGACGAAGAACCCAAGGGCCTCCTTCTCCTGGGACAGCGCCTGCATGTGCGACCACGGTGCCGCCTTGCGAAGGGCGAGGCCGGACGCGCCGCCCGCCGCGCCAGCCCCCGCGCCGCCCGAGTCCTGGGCAGGCAGCATGTCCCCGAAGATCGACATCTGGCCATCGGCGCGGTCGCGCGCACGCGACTGGCCCGCGCTCACCGCCTCGGGAATCGTCGCCAGCAGCGACGCGCGCTGCTCGAGCCCGTGCAGCCCGTCGAACACGCCGCCCTTCACGAAGCTCTCGAGCGCGGCCCTGTTCACCGCACGCAGGTCCACGCGCTCGCAGAAGTCGAAGATGTCGCGGAACGCGCCGCGCGCCGCGCGCTCCTCCATGATCGCGCGGATCGCCGACTCGCCCACCCCCTTGATCGCCTTGAGCCCGAAGCGCACGTGCCCATGCAGCGCATCGTGCGGCTCATCGGGCCCGTACACCACCGAGAAGTCCGCGTCGGAGAGGTTGATGTCGGGCGGACGCACCTCGACGCCCACGTGGGGCCTCTCGGGCGCCGAGTCCGCCCACGCGATGCGCTTGCACTCCTCGAGGTAGACCGACCACTCCTCCACCTTGCGCGCCTGGCTCTCGAAGCTCAGCACCGCCGCCATGTACTGCGCGGGGAAGTAGGTCTTGAGGTACGCGGTCTGGTACGCGATGATCGCGTACCCCGTCGAGTGGCTCTTGTTGAAGCCGTAGCGCGCGAAGGGCAGGATCAGGTCGAAGATCTCGCCCGCGCGCGGCTCCGCCACGCCCTGCGCCACCGCGCCCTTCACGAAGTCCACGCGCGCGCCGGCGATCTGGTCCTCCTTCTTCTTGGAGATCGCCTTGATGACGCTGTACGCGGCACGCAGCGGGATCCCGCCGAGGTGGTGCAGCACCTGCATCACCTGCTCCTGGTAGACCATGATGCCGTAGGTCTCGCCGACGAAGCGGTCGAAGATCTCGTGCACCGGAGGCACCGGCTCGCGGCCGTGCTTGCGCGCGCAGTACTGCGGGATGAAGTCCATCGGTCCCGGCCGGAACAGCGCGTTCGCCGCGATCAGGTCCTCGATGCGGTCCGGCTGCATGTCCACGAGCAGCCGGCGCATGCCGCCGGACTCGAACTGGAAGATGCCGCTTGTCTCGCCGCGACGGAACATCGCCAGCACCCGCTGGTCATCGAGCGGGATGCGGTCGAGGTCAAGCGGATGCGCCTTCCCTTCGCGGGCGCCGCGCGTGCGCGGATCGAAGTCCGCGCCGCGGCCCACGGCGGCGAACACTGCAGCCTCCGGCATCGACTTGGCGATCAGCGCCTTCGCGCGCTCGATCGTGGACAGCGTGCGCAGCCCGAGGAAGTCCATCTTCAGGAGGCCGACCTTCTCGCACGATGGGCCATCCCACTGCGTGACGACCTCCTCGCCGCCGCCCGACGCGCGGCAGAGCGGCACGATCTCGTCGAGCGGCCGTGTCGCGATCACGACGCCAGCCGCATGGATGCCCGCATGGCGCGCATGGTCCTCGAGCGCCTGCGCATGGCGCACGACCTTGGCGATCACGGGGTCGCTCTCCACCGCCTCCTTGAGGGCAGGCTCGCGCTCGAGCGCCTTCTCGAGCGTGATCTCGAGTTCCGCCGGCACAAGGTTCGAGAGCCGCTGCCCCTCCGCGGGCGGGAGGCCCATCACGCGGGCCACATCCTTCACCGCGGCCTTCGCCTTGAGCCGCCCGAAGGTGATGATCTGCGCGACGTGCCCGTACTTGCCGCGCACGTACTCGAGCACGCGTGCGCGCCCGTCCTGGCAGATGTCGATGTCGATGTCGGGGTACTCGCTGCGGTCGGGATCGGTGAATCGCTCGAAGAGCAGGCCGTACGTCTCAGGGCACGCATTGGAGAGGCCCAGCACGTAGCCGACCATGGTGCCGACGCCCGAGCCACGCGCATTGGCGGGGATCCCCTGCTGGCGCGCCCAGTTGACGAAGTCCCACACGATCAGGAAGTACGGCGAGATCGACTTGCCTGCGAGCACCGCGAGCTCGCGGTCGAGCCGTGCGCGGATCTGCGGCGTCACGCCTTCCGGCCCGTAGCGCCAGATCGCGCCGGCTTCCGCAAGGAGCCGCAGCGCGCGGTCGCACGACTCCTTGACGCGCTCGCGAGAGCCGCCTGCCGACTCGTCGAAGGGCTTGAGCTCGAAGCGCCTGCAGTAGCCCTTGAACCACTCGGTCAGGTCGCCGCCCGGGTAGGCCGCGGGCTCGGTGGGTCCCTCCACAATGACGACCGGAGCGTGGCTGCCGCCGCGCGGCAGCTCGACGTTGCAGCGCTCGGCGATGCGCACGGTGTTCGCCAGCGCCTCGCGCTCCTCCGCGTCCGGGAAGAGCGCCTCCATCTCCGCAGGGCTCTTGACGTAGAGCGCCTCGGGATAGCGCAGCCTGTCGGGCGCGTCCTTCGTGCGCGACATCGAGATGCAGCACAGCGTGTCGTGCACGTCATGGTCCTCGGCGCGCAGGAAGTGCGCGTCGTTGTCGGCCACCAGAGGCAGGCCAAGCTCTCGCGCAAGCTTGCGCAGCAGCGGGTTGATGCGCTCCTGCTCCTCGATGTGCCGCTGCAGCTCGATGTAGAAGCGCGGCTGCCCCGACGAGTCCGGGCCGAACACGCGCGCGTGCCAGCGCGCCTCCTCGACCGCAAGCGTCCAGTGCGCCTGCTGCCCTGTGCGCACGTAGTTCACCAGATGGTGCGCGATCGACGACCCAAGGTGCCCGTTGATGGCGATGAGTCCGGCGTTCCACGCCTCAAGCGTGGACTTGTCCATGCGCGGCTTGTAGTAGAAGCCGTTGATGTAGGCGTCGCTCGAGAGCCGCAGCAGGTTCCTCCAGCCCTGCATGTCCTGCGCGAGCAGCACCAGGTGGAAACCGCCGTCGGCCACGCCCGTGGCAGTGCGATCTCGACGGTCGCCAGGCTGCCCGTCGCGGTCCGGCGCCACGTACGCCTCGATGCCGAGGATCGGCTTCACGCCCGCGGTGCGCGCCGCGTCGTGGAACTCGAGCGCACCATAGAGGTTGCCGTGGTCGGTCACCGCGACCGCATCCATGCCCAGCGCCTTCACGCGCGCCACGAGGTCCTCGATCTTGTTGCCGCCGTCGAGCAGCGAGTACTCGCTGTGCAGGTGAAGGTGGACGAATCCCTGTCCGGGCATCGGCATCGGTCTCCCGTTCAGGAGCCTACCGTGCCGCCGAGCCGCTCCGCAGAGTCGCGCGTCTCGCCCTCGATCGCCTGCGAAAGCGCCTCGCGCAGCGTGCGGGTCATCGGGCCCGGCGCTCCGCCACCCACCATGGCGCCCTCGATCCCCGTCACAGGCATGATGCCCCAGCTCGAGTTGCACAGGAACATCTCGTCGGCGCCGAGCGCATCGTCGATCGCCAGCGTGCGCACGTGGCACGCGATTCCCATGCGGCCCGCGATCTCGCGCACGACCGCGCGCGTGATGCCTGGCAGCACCGGCGACGGGAGCGCACCCGGCTTCTCCTCCCCGCGCGCAATCGGCGTCAGCAGCTCGCCCTTGCGTACGAGGAAGACGTTGCTGACCGCGCCGCACGCGAGGTGGTTGCTGGTCGTCAGGAACAGCGCCTCGGCGCAGCCCGCGCCGCTTGCGGCCTGCAGCTCGGAGAGTCGCGGCCAGTACCAGAGCGTCTTGTGCCCCGCGAACCGGTCAAACGGATTCGCGCGGATGTCCGCGACCTTGATGCGCACGCCGCGCTCGAAGAGCTCTGACGGATAGCGCGTGGGCGCCTGCGCGACCACCATGACCGTGGGATCCGAAGGTCCGCTGCGCGCGCCGCTGAGCATGCTGAGGTCGCCGCCGGTCACCGTCAGCCGCACGCGCGCCTCAGACAGCCCGTTGCGCGCAACCGTCATCTCGATCGCGTCAGCGAGCGGCTCGAGGCGAAGGCCCTCCGCGAGCCGCAGCTCCGACGCGCTCGTCGCGATCCGCTGAAGGTGGTCCATGACCCGGAACACCCGGCCGTGCCGTGCCGCCATGGTCTCGAAGAGGCCCACGCCATGCTGGAATCCCGCATCGAACGCGCTGATGCGCGCCTCCTCGCGGTCGACGAACTTCCCATTGAGCCACACGACCATCGCCCCGAGCCTATCTCCGCGGGCAGCGGCAGACCGGCTCACGGCCCCTGCACGTCCTCCACGCCAATCACGAGGATGATGGGGTCGCCCGCACGCGCCACCAGGCGCACCCGCGTCGAGGCGCCCCCGACCGCAGTCACGTATGCCGTGTGCGTGGCCGCGCCTCCAGGCTGCGACACGTCACCATCGACGACGCGCACGGCGCACGCCTTCGGCCCGGCCGCACGCACCGCCGCCGCGACCCTGCGCGCCAGCTCGTTCGCGACGATCGGCTCGCTCATCGCCAGCGCGGGCGGCACCGCATCGGCGTCGAGCCCGATCGCATCGACGACCTGGTTCATGAACAGCTCGACCCTCGGGCGCTCGCGCTCCGCCGCACGCGAGTTCCACCACGTCAGGGACCCGAACACCGCCAGCACGATGAGGGGCATGACGATCAGCCTGCGACGCGCGGCCAGCCTGTCTCGCAGCGTCCTCGCGTCAGCGGCCATGGACCGTTCGCTCCTCCATGCAGGGCATCGCAAGGACGATATGCGCACCCTAGGATCGTCGGATGCCCGTCGCAACGCTGAGCGCCGCGAGATTCGGCCACGGCACACGCATCCTCCTCGATGGCGTGTCGCTGTCCATCGAGGCCGGCGACAAGATCGGCCTCGTCGGCCGCAACGGCTTCGGCAAGACGACCCTGATGCGGATGATCGCGGGCGAGCTGCCCCCCGACACCGGCAGCGCATCGGTCACGCGCGGCGCCCGAGTGGCGTTCCTCACGCAGGACCCGCGCCTCGATCCCGACGACACGCTGCGCGAGTCGGTCGCGCGCGCGTTCGAGCGCATCAGCCGCATCCAGTCGCAGCTCAACGACGTCTACGACGCGCTGGCCACGGCCGACGGAGACGAGCTTGAGCGCCTCATGGCCAGGCAGTCCACGCTTGAGCACGAGCTCGAGCAGGCCGGCGGCTACGCGGTCGACCACCGCATCGATGCGGTGCTGCATGGCCTCGGCTTCGAGGATGCGCAGTTCGGCATCCGCGTCAGCGCGCTCAGCGGCGGCCAGCGCGCGCGCGCAGGGCTGGCGCGGCTGCTTCTCGAGGAGCCCGACCTTCTTCTGCTCGACGAGCCCACAAACCACCTCGACATCGCAGGCCGGCGCTGGCTCGAGAGCTTCCTTGCCGAGGACTTCAAGGGCGCCGTCGTCGTGGTCAGCCACGACCGGTGGCTGCTCAACGCCGTGGCCTCGCGCATCATCGAGATCCACGACGCGATCCTGCGCGACTACCCAGGCAACTACGAGGACTTCGTCGCCCTGCGCCGCGAGCGCACGCTGACGCAGCTGCGCCAGCACGCCAAGCAGCAGGACCGCATCGCGCGCGAGCAGGCCTTCATCGACCGCTACCGCGCGGGACAGCGCGCCCGCCAGGCCAAGGGGCGCCAGACGCGCCTCGAGCGATTCCGCCGCGACGAGCTCATCGAGCGACCGCAGGACTTCGACGTGATGCGGCTGCAGCTGCCGCGTGCGGCGCCGCTCGGCGACATCGTGGTCTCTGCAGAGGGCCTCTCGAAGACGCTCGGCGAGCGCACGCTCTTCAGGGACCTCGAGCTCACGATCGTGCCAGGCGAACGGCTCGGGGTGATTGGCCCGAACGGCGCCGGCAAGACCACGCTGGTGCGCACGCTTCTCGGGGAGCTCGAGGCCGACTGCGGCGTGATCAAGCGATCCCCTCGGCTGTCCGCCGGCTGGTTCCGACAGACCCATGAGCATCTCGATCTCTCGCTCCCGGTCTGGGAGTACCTGCGCCAGACGGTGCCTCCGCGCGCCAACGGCCTGAAGCTCAACGAGCAGGAGGCGCGAGACCTCGCCGGCGCATTCCTCTTCTCGGGCGCTGCGCAGGAGTCGAGGCTTGGCGGGCTCTCGGGCGGCGAGCGCGTTCGTGCGGTGCTCGCGGGCCTCGTGGCCGGCGCGCACAACCTGCTCGTGCTTGACGAGCCCTCGAATCACCTCGACATCCCCAGTGCCGAGCGCCTCGAGCAGGCGCTCTCG
>JBIIIL010000291.1:0-2816 GCA_044234825.1 Phycisphaerales bacterium | reverse complement strand
TCGAGCTCCGCGGTGCGCAGGATGCGCTCGAGTCGCTGCCGCCAGACCCGCTCGGAGGATTGCCGGCGGCGCTGGGCCTCGGTGGCGTGATGGTCGTCGAGTCGCCGCGCGGCGTCGCGTCGGTTCCGGAGCGGGATCTGCTCGGCGGCGACGCCGACCGCACCGAGGTGCTCCGCACGGACCGCCGCGCGCGCATCGCCTCGCGCACGCTCGCCGCGATGCGTGCGCTCGAGGGCGGCACCAGGCCTGTCGCGGTGATCGTCCACGCGGATGAGCGACCGCTTCTCGAGGCCACGGCAGAGGGCACCGACGCGACGGGACTCGCTGACGCGCTCCGTGGTGCGCGCATCGATGTCACGGAGTGGCGCGCTGGCGACGGGCCGCGGCCGCCGGCCGGACCGCGCACCGTGTGGATTGCCGTGCCTCCGCGCCGCACCACGCTGGCGCCGGGACGCCGCGAGCGTGCGCTGCTTGAGACCGTGGGCGCGCTCGTGGCGCAGGGCGAGCCCGTGCTGCTGTCCGTGGGACCGAGCCTGCTGCCCATGAGCGGACAGGACGATCCTTGGGCCGCGTTGTCGGTGGCGGCCGGCATCCGTCCGCTGACCGACCGGGTGCTTGTCGATGAGGTGCCGGTGTCGGAGGGCCAGCGCGAGACGCTGCTGCGTGTGCCTGGCGTGGCGCAGCCCCAGTCGCGGCTCGGTGCGTCGATCGGATCGGCGCGCATCGGGCTCATGTCCGCGGTGCCGCTTGAGGGCAGCGCGGATGTGGTGGCCTGCGCGCCGCGCATCCCCGCTCGCCGCGTTGTCTCCGACTGGCGTCCCCTCGTCGGGGGAGGGGAGCTGCCGCCGGGCGCAGGCCTGACCGTCGATGCAGATGTGCCTGTGATCATGTCGAGCGAGCGCAAGAGGCCCGGTGGCTCCGAGGCGCGCATGGTGGTGGTGGGCAGCGCGCAGTGGATGCGCACGGCGGCGATGGATGCCGTGCAGCGACTCGGCGGCGCCCGAGATGTGCTGGTGGATCCCGGCAACCGCGCGCTGGCCGTGTCGGCGGTGCTCTGGCTTGCGGGACTCGATTCGCGCCTTGATGCCGAGCGGACCGTGGAGGATGTGGAGCGCGTTGGGGCGATCGACCCCGTGGCGCGCATGACGTGGACCCTGTCGCTTGGGGTGGGATTGCCCATCGCGCTTGCGGGGGCAGGCATGCTGACTCGATGGCGGAGGTCCCTCAGGTGATCCGCGCGCGTGCGATTGCCGCCACATGGATCGCCGCCGCGGTGACGTGCTCGGCCGCGTGGATGCTGTGGCGTTCCGCACCCGTCCAGTCGGGATCTGCAGCGAGACCGCCCGTGCTCGGCGGCATGCGGCCCGCTGCAGTCGATGCCGTGCGCGTGAGGATCGCCGGCGCGCCCGCGGTGTCGTGGCGACGGACGGCCGCAGGATGGCGTCAGTCGGAGCCCTTCGACTGCCGCGTCGATGGGGCGGCGATCGACACGCTCGTGGGCGTGGCGCTCGCGCTCGAGGCAGATGCGCCGGAGCGGTCTGAGAGCCCGGACGCGCTCCTCGCGGCGGCGCGCCTCGACGTGCCGCTCGTGACAGTCGATGTGGCGACCGCCGATGCGTCGCGCACGATCGCGCTCGGGCGCAGGCTCCCGGGCGGGCGCGCCTGGATTCGCGTCGATCCCGCGGCGGGAGGGCTTCCGCAGGTCGCCGATGGCGCGCTGCACGGGTTGCTGCTGGAGCTCGACCCGAAGCAATGGAGGGATGCTCGGCTATTCACGCGCGCCGACGTGGAATGCGACTCGGTGTCCGCGCAGCTGCGCGGACGCGACGGCGTGCCCCGCACCATCGAGCTTGCCCGCGACGGCGCCGCATGGAAGCTGACCGCGCCGATCTCAACCCGCGCGGACCGCGCCGCGGTCGAGCGCTGGCTCGAGGCCCTCGCGCGCGCCCGTGCGACCGGCGTGGTGACCGACTCCGCAACCAGTGAGGCCGCGTTCGGCCTCGATGCGCCGTTCGGCGCGGTGGAGATCCGATCGACGAGGCGTGTGCCGGACGGCGACTCGGTCCGCGAGGAGGCCGTGGTGGAGCGCGTCGAGATCGGGTCGCCCGTGCGTCCGGGCGTCGAGGAGCGCTACGCGCGCATCGCCGGACGCCCCGATGTGCTCGAGCTCGATGCCGCCAGCGCCGCGACGTTCATGCCGCTTCCCATGGCGCTCGTCGAGGCCACCGCGTCCGGAGCGCGCGCTGCGGATGTGCGCGAGGTGGTGGTCGAGCGGGATGGCCAGGTCGCATGGAGCGCGTCGCGCGACGGCGCCGGATGGCGCGTGAGGCGCGGTCCGGCGGGTGATGCAGAGCCCGTCGACGCCAGTCCCGTCGAGTCGCTGCTGACGCTGATGTGCGAGGGGCGCGCGAGCGACATCTCGCTCCATCCCGCCCCGGCCGAGCTCGCGGTGGGCACCGTCAGGCTTGTGGGGTTCGACGGTCGCGCCATCGCAGCGGTCCGGATCTCGCGCGAACCCGATGGCGGACGCTGGGGCATGGACGACGGCAGCGGCGTGCTGCGCGTGTGGCCCGCCTCCACAGTGGTGCCGCTCGAAGCGCCGCTCCCGCGTGCGGGGATCCGGCTGCCCTAGCGCGCGCGTCGCCAGAGCCGCATGATGTCAGTGCCGCGGGGCCGCTCGTCCACGCACACGAAGCGGGATGCGTCGAGTTCGGGCCAGGAGCCGGAGCCCGCGCGTCCCGCGACCGCCGTCGAGGTGAACACCCACGCCTCATCCACGAGATCGGCCGCGAGCAGCGACCGCACCAGGCGTGGCC
>JBIIIL010000326.1:0-2821 GCA_044234825.1 Phycisphaerales bacterium | reverse complement strand
CCGCCATGACGGTGCGGCAGGCCTCGCCGACGATGACCGCCAACTGGCAGTCCTTCAATGTCGGCCGCGACGCCAGCGTGCGATTCGAGCAGCCCGGGGCGTCCTCGGTCGCGGTCAACCGGGTCACCGGCGGTGGCCAGGCCTCGCAGATCCTCGGCAATCTCTCGGCCAACGGGCGTGTCTTCGTGGTCGATCCCGCTGGCGTGGTGATCGGACCGGGCGCGCGCGTCGATGTCGGCGGCCTGGTCGCGACCTCGCTCGACGTCGCGGCGGACGGGCCCGACGGCGGGCGCTACGCGCTGACCGGCGGCGCCGGGCGCGGTGCCGTCCGCAACCTGGGCGAGATCGCGGCGAAGGAAGGCGGCTTCGTCGCGCTGGTCGCGCCGCAGGTCGCCAATGACGGCGCGATCTTCGCGCCGGGGGGCACGGCGGCGCTGGCGGCCGGGCAGTCGGCCCGGCTGGAACTGGGCGGCGGCGGCCTGATCGGCGTCCAGGTGGACAGCGCCGTCGCCGGCGCGCGGATCGACAATCGCGGCGTCATCGCGGCCGATGGCGGGCGCGTGATCATGACCGCGCGGCAGGCCGGCCCGATGTTGGCCACCGCGATCAACCAGTCCGGCGTGGTGCGCGCGAACAGCATCGCGACGCGCAACGGCGAGATCTGGATCGATGCCGGCCCCCAGGGCGGCGCCGCGATCGGCGGCAGCGTCGAGGCGCGCGGCCAGACGACCGGCCAGACGGGAGGCCGCGTCACCGCGACCGGCGAGCGTGTCGACCTGACCGGCGCGATCGATGCGTCGGGCGCCGCGGGCGGCGGCACCGTGCTGATCGGCGGCGGGTGGCAGGGCAAGGATCCGGCGATCCGCGAGGCCGGCACGGTCGTCCAGGCGGCCGGGTCGGCGATCAAGGCCGACGCGACGGAAAAGGGCCGCGGCGGCACGGTCGTGCTCTGGTCGCGCGACCAGACACAGGCGAGCGGCAGGATCCAGGCGCGCGGCGCCGGCGGCGAGGCCGGCGGGCAGGTCGAGACCTCCTCGCGCGGCGCGCTGGGCGTGGGCGGCGAGGTCCAGGTCGGCACCGGCGGCCAGTGGCTTCTGGATCCGGATACCGTCACGATCGCCACGTCGGGCGGGACCGGGACGGTCGTGGGTGGCGTCGTCACCCCGTCCACCGGTCCGGGTGCGCTGGTCGTCGACGCCGCGGTGATCGAAGCCGTGCTGAACACCGGCGGCAACGTCACCGTCCAGGCGAACAACGACATCACGATCAGCAGCGACATCGCCAAGACCGCGGGCGCGGGCTCGACGCTGACATTCCTCGCCGCCGGGAACATCCAGCTGGGCGCGCCGGGCGTCACACGCAACATCTCCGGCTCGAACGCCGATCTCGCGCAGGCCGCGACCAGTTCGCTCACCGTCGTGTTCGGCTCGGCCACGCAGACGGGCGGCATGGTCACGCTCTACGGCCAGGTCAACACCAATGGCGGGAACTTCGTCTCGTTCAAGCCGGTCACGCTCGCAAACGCGCAGCCGATCTCGACCACCGTCGGGCGGATCGCCCCCGGCGGCATCGCCGCGACGCCGGACTCCGGCAGCGTCACCTTCCATCAGCAGGTGACGCTCGCCAATGCCGGACTCAACTCGGTCACGATCTCGACCCAGTCGGTCGCCTCGGGCAGCACCTTCGTGCGCCGCGGCGGCGAGATCGACTTCAAGTCCAGCATCGTCTCGTTCAGCGCCAATACCCCCTGGGCTCTGACGCTCAACTCCACCGGGGCGATCTCGATCGCCGGGTCGGGCGACGCGAACTACTCCGGCAAGGTGACGTTCGGCGGTCAGGTCGGCACCGCCCTCCTGCCGCTCGACAGCCTGACCGTGCTCGGGCCGTCCTTCGCCTTCCTCAACACCGACCAGATCAATCTCAAGAAGCCGTCCGGCGACACGATGACCTTCGGCGCGCCGCAAGGCTACCGGCCGCGGCTGGTCCTGGGGGCGGACAGCACGACGATCAACGTCACCGGCTTCGCCTCCGGCAGCGCCGATTACGAGCAGAAGACCTTCGACATCGTCCTCGGCAACGCCATCGGCGCCACGCCCGCCCTGGCGATCAATTCCGGCCGCTCGGTCGAGATCACCAATTTCGCCATCTCCGCCACCCGCGTGAACGCCGCGGGCACGGCCATGTCCGACGCCACGGCGCCGTTGACGGTGACGCTGCAGCCGGGCACGGCGGGCGGCAGCTCCGGGGCGATCGCGCTGCAGAACGCGACCATCGCGACCAGCGGCGGCGCGCTCTCGCTCGCCACCGCGGCCAATCGCGCCTTCGGCGTGGCGACCGAGCAGAACACCGACGCGGTGCGCCTGGATGCCACCACGCTCGACACCACCGGGACCGCGGCCGACGGTGCGCTCTCGATCTTCGGCACCGCGCCGGTGTCGTCCAGCGTCGGCGGCTACGGCGTCGCCATGACCGGCGTCACGACGCTGCGCGCCGGTCGCGGCGACATCTCGATCTCGGGCATCGTCCAGTCGACCTCGGGCTCGGCGGAGAAGGACGCGGTGGTGATCGGCGCGGGCGGACGCTCGACCGTTTCCATCCTGACCACCACCGGCGCGATCTCGATCACCGGCGATGCCAACGGCGCCGGCTTCGCCGCGACCTCGGGGGCGAGCTACAACGGCGTCGTCATCTCGGACGCGGCGCTGATCCGGTCGACGACCGGCTCCATCTCGGTCCGCGGCACCGGCGGCGGCGGCAACAACAACAATGTCGGGCAGAACCACGGCATCCTGCTCAGCGACGACGATACCCAGATCGTCTC
>JBIIIL010000290.1:0-2829 GCA_044234825.1 Phycisphaerales bacterium | reverse complement strand
GGGCGGCGGCTTCGTGAACGGGCTCGGCAGCGATGCGTCGCTGGTCGACAACCTCGCGTTCAATACCTTGATCGGCTCCGGCCAGACCTTCAGCAACGGTGCGGCGGCCATCGAGTCCTCCGGCTCGACGCGCTTCCACTTCAGCAGCTCCCAGAATCTCGTGGGGTTCCAGTTCATCAACGAGGCCACGGGCAGCACCCACTACGGCTGGATGAGGCTCCAGCTGTGGAACGGTCCGGGACTGCAGCCGCGGGCGATCGTGGAGTACGCCTACGAGACGGACGCTGGCGTTGGGATCAATGCCGGCCTCATCCCCGCTCCTGGCGCCGTGGCGCTCCTGGGCATGGCTGGCGTGCTCGGTTCGCGCCGCCGGCGGGCCTGACCGTCACGCCGCGTGCCGCGGCATGTCGGTATATGTAATTGTATAGTTTATCAAGATTTACGCCTGAATGGCGTGGGCTCGTTGTGCTTTGTACTTTGATCGACGGGAGAAACAGGCCAAAAATCGTGTCCAGGATCGCTTGCAATCACGTCCTCTTAAGTCATATTGACCTTGCCTGACTCTCGGGGCGGTCCCAGGAGCCAGGTGGGAAAGTCCCTCGTCCGGCCGGCGCCCCTACGCCGATCGGAGCAGTTCCCCCAACCCTCTGGAGTTTGATCGACATGCAATTGAAGAACCGACTGGACGCTCACTTCGCGTCCGCAGCCGCGGTGGCCATTGGCGCTGCCATCCTCGGCGCAGCTCCACAGGCAGAAGCTGGAATCGTCTGGAGCGGCATCGTCAACATCAACATCCCGTCGACGAGTGATGGCGTGTACGTCAATCTCGTGACGGGGCAGGCGGGCGCCAGCGGAGGCTCGGTGGCCGGTTGGCACATCAACCCCTTCGGTGCGGCATCCATGGGCTTCTTCGGAAGCGCGGGCAGCGAGTTCATGCGCTCGGGCGGATCGAGCGCGACGCTCGTCGACAACCTCGCCTACCTCGCCGAGATCGGCCCGTCGCAGTCCTTCGGTGTGGGAAACCTTGGTGTCGAGAGCACTGGCGCCACGGCGATGAACCTCAACAGCTCGGAGAACCTGATCGGCTTCCGCTTCGTCAACACGGCGACCGGTGGCACGCATTACGGTTGGATGCGCATCCAGTTCACCGGCACATCGTTCAGCCAGCCCCGCGCCATCGTCGAGTACGCGTACGAGAGCGTTGCAGGCGTCGGCATCCAGGCGGGCCAGATCGTTCCGGCTCCGGGTGCGTTCGTCCTGCTGGCGGCAGCGGGCCTCATGGCCCGTCGCAGGCGGCGCTGAGCCCGTCGGTGCGCGCCCCGGGACGGGGGCGCGTCCCGCTGAGGTCTCTCGCGAGACAGACAAGACCAGAGGGTTCGCAGGGGCGACTGCTGAGGTCGCCCCTGCGCCCTTTTTGCGGGCTGGACCATTGGTACATGCGACCGCAGGCACGATCCCGCTCCGAGGGCGAGACGACGGAGCGACCTGAGCGGCTTAGTGCCGGTTATGGGCTCGCTTGATCTCCGACGATCTGCATGAAGTTCGAAAGAAGACATGATTTGTGATTCGTGGTGCTTGCTTAGATCGCCGAATCGTGCATCTTGTCAGTGGCGGCAGTCCCGAGATGCCGTGACAGCGAGAGGGTGAGGAAAGCCGGTCTGTTCGACGTGCCAGTCCATTCGCGTAGTTGTTCCCGCAGAATTGAGACGAGAGGATTCCATCTCATGAAGTTCTCCAAGAGCCGACTGAACGCTCACCTTGCCGCGTGCGCATCTGTGGCCATTGCATCGGGCGTGCTTGGCGCGGCTCACGAGGCCAACGCAGCCATCGTCTGGAGCGGCGTCGTCAACATCGCGATCCCGTCCAACACGGACGGCGTCTACCTGAATGTCGTCACCGGTCAGAACGGCGCGACCGGAACCGGTGTGGCCGGGTGGGATGTCAATCCGTACGGAGGCTCGTCGCTGAGCTTCTTCCAGGCCGCTGGCGGCGGCTACATCCGCAATCTCGGATCGAGCACCACGCTCGTCGACAACCTGGCCTTCGGCACGCAGATCGGTCCTGCATCGACGTTCGGCTCGGGCACGAGTGGTGCTGAAACCGCAGGTGCGACGGCGTTCCTGCCGGGCAGCATGAGCAACCTCGTCGGCTTCCGCTTCGTGAACGAGGCGACTGGCCTGACGCACTATGGCTGGATGCGCATCCTCCTGGGAGGCTCTGGCCTCGCGAGCCAGCCGCGCGCGATCATCGAGTACGCGTACGAGAACATCGCGGGCGTCGGGATCGGCGCCGGTCAGATCATCCCTGCGCCGGGAGCGCTCGCGCTGCTTGGTCTGGCCGCCCTGACCAGCCGCCGCCGCCGCGGCTGAATCGCGGCCTCATGCAATGGACTTACCGCAAGGGGCGGCCGAGTCGGTCGCCCCTTGTCGACTTTGGGCCCGGCCACATTCAGCGATTGCGGTAGAGGCTTGGATCGACGGCCGAGACCATGGCTGCCGCGTCAAGCGCATGACCGCCGCGAAGGAACGCGCAGACCGCCCTCGCCGAATCTTCGGGGCTCGCCACAAGGCTTGCGTAGGGCACGGCGTGGACCCGGAAGCAGGGGCGCTCAGAAAGCCACTGCTTCACTGACGCGATCTGCGCGCCGTAGACGGCGGCGAGCCGATCTGCCGGCAGCGGCGCCCCTGCGCGCCCGCTGCGTGCGAGCATGGCCGATTGCGACCGGAGAACCTCGCCGATATCGCGCTCCAAGAAGAGCACGTCGTAGTCGTAGGTGGTGGGGAGGTCCTGCAGCAGCAGGTGGATGACCTTCACGGCGTGGCCATGGGC
>JBIIIL010000289.1:0-2836 GCA_044234825.1 Phycisphaerales bacterium | reverse complement strand
CCCGCGCCGTACGCACGTGCGGCGGAGCGCGCCGCCGACTCCTTCGGGCGGTTCTGGAACACCCGCAGCGCGTGCTGCTTCGACGTGATCGACGGGCCCGACGGCACGGACGCGAGCATCCGGCCGAACCAGCTCTTCGCGGTGTCGCTCCCGGACTCGCCGCTGCCCGATGGACAGCGGCGCGCGGTGGTGGACCTCTGCATGAGCAGGCTGTGGACCCCCGTAGGCGTGCGCACGCTCGATGCGTCGGACCCGCGGTACGTCGGCCACTACGCGGGAGCGCCCGAGCAGCGCGACAGCGCGTACCACATGGGCACTGCCTGGCCATGGCTCTTGGGTCCCCTGCTGACGGCGCACCTCTCCGTGCACAAGGATGCGCAGGCCGCGAGCGACTTCCTCCTGCCCTACGCAAACCACCTGCGCGAGGCAGGCCTGGGTTCGGTCTCCGAGGTGCATGACGGGGATGCTCCCCACACGCCTGGCGGATGCCCGATGCAGGCCTGGAGCGTGGCCGCTGCGCTGAAGGTGTGGCGACTCAGCGACCGACTTGCGAAAGGCACGGCGGCCGCGGACCTGCCTGCCACGAGCCTCTCGCCAGATCACCCATGAGCGCTGAGGGCACAATCACCGCAGAGCACGCACGACTCGAGGATGACCGCCTCGGGCGCGCAGCGTGGCGGCGCTGGGGCACGTACGTGAGCGACCGCCAGTGGGGCACGGTGCGCGAGGACTACAGCGCGGACGGATCCGCGTGGGACTACTTCCCGCACGACCACGCGCGCAGCCGCGCCTACCGCTGGGGAGAGGACGGCATCGGCGGGCTCTGCGACAGCGACCAGACGCTGTGCCTGTCGCTTGCGCTGTGGAACGGCGTCGACCCGATCCTCAAGGAGCGCTTCTTCGGCCTCACCAACACGCAGGGCAACCACGGCGAGGACGTCAAGGAGCTCTACTGGTTCCAGGATGCGCTGCCGTCGGGCGCCTACCAGCGGATGCTCTACAAGTACCCGCAGCGCGCATACCCCTACGAGGAGCTCGTCCGGGGCAATGCCGCCCGCAGCAAGCTCGAGCCCGAGTTCGAGGTCATCGACACCGGCATCTTCGAGGACTCGCGGTACTTCGACGTCTGCATCGAATGGGCCAAGGCGTCGCCCGACGACATCCTGATGCGGGTCACGGTGACCAACCGGGGACCCGATCCCGCGACGATCCATGTGCTCCCTCACGTGTGGTACCGCAACACGTGGAGCTGGGAGCACGGCGCGCACCGGCCGTCGCTGGCGGCCTGCGGCCCTGATGCCGCCGACGTATCGCACCCGTCGCTGCCCCCGCTTCGCGTGCGCTTCGACGGGTCGCCTGAACTGCTCTTCTGCGACAACGACACCAACGTGGAGCGCCTCTACGGCCAGGCGCGGGCGGGCGCGTTCTTCAAGGACGGCATCAACGACGCGGTGGTGCACGGCCGCGGCGACGCGGTCAACCCCGCCCGCATCGGCACGCGCATGGCGGCGCACCACACGGCCACGATCGCCCCCGGCGCATCGGCCACCTTCCGGCTGAGGATGCGTCCGGTTGACGGGCGCGCCGCCTCGTCACGCGCGCCCTCCGCATCCGTGGCGTCGCCGTTCGCCGACTTCGATGGCGTCTTCGAGGCTCGTCGGGCCGAGGCGGACGAGTTCTACGGCTCGCTGCAGCGCGGCGTCAGTTCCGCAGATGCGCGCAGTGTCCAGCGCGCGGCATGGTCGGGGCTGCTCTGGTGCCGCCAGTACTACGCGTATGACGTCCGGCGGTGGCTGGACGGCGACCCCGGGATGCCACCGCCGCCCGAATCGCGCAAGTCGGGGCGCAACCGCGAGTGGCGCCATCTCGACAATGGGACGGTGCTCTGCATGCCGGATTCGTGGGAGTACCCGTGGTATGCGGCGTGGGACCACGCCTTCCACGCAGTCGCCCTCGCGCCCATCGATCCCACGGACGCGAAGCGGCAGCTCGAGCAGCTGCTCACGGACCGCTTCATGCACCCAAGCGGTGCGCTGCCGGCGTACGAGTGGAACTTCGACGACTGCAATCCCCCGGTGCACGCATGGGCCGCGTGGCGCGTCTACCAGATCGAGCGAGGCGGCTCGGGCGGCCACGGCGACATCGCGTTCCTTCAGCGCGTGTTCAACCGGATGCTCATCAACTTCACCTGGTGGGTCAACCGAAAGGACGAGACCGGGCGCAGCGTCTTCTCGGGGGGATTCCTGGGCCTCGACAACGTCGGCGTCTTCGACCGCAGCGCGCCGCTGCCCGAGGGGGTCACGCTCCAGCAGGCGGACGCGACAGCCCACATGGGCATGTTCTGCCTGAAGATGATGAGGATCGCCACGGAGCTGGCGCTGCATGGCCAGCCCTACCAGGACATGGCGACGAAGTTCTTCGAGCACTTCCTCATGATCGCGGCCGCGATGGCCGGCGCCGATGGGCACCCCGGACTCTGGGATGAGCATGAGGAGTTCTTCTTCGACCGGCTCCGCCAGCGGGACGGCTCCGACATGCCGCTGCGCGTCCAGTCGATCGTGGGCCTCATCCCGCTGCTCTCGGTGGAGGTGCTCGAGCCTGAGGTGATGGAGAAGCTGCCTGTGTTCAAGCAGCGGCTCGAGTGGTTCCTCGCGAAGCGGCCTGACCTCGCGTCGCTGGTGTCGCGGTGGACGGAGCCGGGTCGCGGAGAGCGGCGGCTCTTCTCCCTCCTGCGCGGGCACCGGATGAAGTGCCTGCTGCGGCACGCGCTCGACGAGTCCAAGTTCCTCTCGCCCCACGGGATCAGGTCCATGTCGAGGACCCTCCGCGACCGGCC
>JBIIIL010000288.1:0-2858 GCA_044234825.1 Phycisphaerales bacterium | reverse complement strand
TTCAGGTCCGTCGACGAGGCGCTCGGCTACTTCGAGAGCAAGGGCATGTTCGCGCCGGCGACGCTCTTCGGGCACTGAACCCGGAAGGAGCGTCGCGTGGCGAGATACCGGCTGCTGCTCGCCTACGACGGGACCGAGTTTCACGGGTGGCAGCGGCAGGAGCCGCCGGGGATGGAGCCGCTGCGCACGGTGCAGGGTGAGCTGCAGCGTGTGGTGCAGGATGTGGTGCGCGAGCCGGTGACGGTGGTGGGCGCGAGCCGCACCGATGCGGGCGTGCATGCGCGCGGGCAGGTGGCGGCCTTCGATGCCGTGGACATGCGCGTGCCCTGCGAGCGGCTGCCCGATGCGCTGAACTCGCGATTGCCGCGCGACATCGAGGTGCGCGAGGCGCGCCTTGTGGCCCCCGACTTCAACCCCATCGGTGGATGCCTGTCGAAGTGCTACTCGTACACGCTGGTGCACGGCGATGCGCGCGTGTGCATGGGCGGGCGTGCCGGCGTGTTCGAGCGGCACTTCGTGGCGGCCGTGCGGCCCGCGCTCGATGTGGCGGCAATGCGAGCGGCATGCGGGTTCTTCGTGGGCACGCATGACTTCCGCGCGCTGGCGCATGATCCTGATGCGCGCGAGACGACGGTACGCACGATCCACACGCTGACGGCGGTGGAGCGCGCGCCGGGGCTCGTGCGCATTGAGGTGTCCGGCAGCGGTTTCCTGCACCACATGGTGCGGATCCTGGTCGGCACGCTGGTGGAGGTCGGGCGTGGGCGGATTGCGCCCGGCGATGTGACGGGGATCCTTGCCGGGCGTGATCGGTCGGCGGCCGGACGCACGATGCCGCCTGAGGGGCTGTGCCTCGAGTGGATTCACTATCCATGACGCAGCCGCTGCGCATCCTGCACATCAGCACCCGACTGATCCTCGGCGGATCGCAGGAGAACACGATCCTCTCGTGCATCGGTGCGGCGGATCGCGGGCACCGCGTGGGGCTTGCGTACGGACCGATCTACGGGCCCGAGGGCTCGCTGCTGCAGCGCGCGCTTGGCGATGGCCGCATCGAGACGTTCGAGGTACCGAGCCTGGTGCGGCGGATCGCGCCGATCAAGGACTTTCGCGCGTACTGGCAGCTGCGGCGGCTGATCCAGCGCTGGAGGCCCGATGTGGTGCACACGCACTCCTCGAAGGCAGGGATCCTGGGCCGCGGCGCGGCGTGGGCTGAGGGTGTACCCGTCGTCGTGCACACGATCCACGGGATGCCCTTCCACTTCTGGCAGCCCGCCCTCTTGAATGCGGTGTACGTGCTCAGCGAGAAGTGGGCAGCGCGGCGATGCCATGCGATCGTGTCCGTCGCCGACGCGATGACGCAGCAGGCGCTTGAGCGCGGCGTTGGCCAGCCTTCGCAGTACTGCACGATCCGCAGCGGCATGGAGGTGGAGCCCTTCCTCGAGAGTGCGGCGCGCCGTGCGGAGCTGCGCGCGCGCCTTGAGTTCGGAGAGCGCGATGTGGTGGCGGTGACGCTGGCGCGGCTCGCCAAGCTCAAGGGTCATGATGACCTGCTCGATGCGCTTGAGGGGCAGCTGAGGTCCGGGCCGCTGCGCCTGCTGTGGGTCGGCAACGGGTGGTGGACGAAGCGGCTGAAGGCGCGCGTTGCGAAGATGGGGCTTGAGGGGCGCGTGACCTTCACGGGCCTGGTGCAGCCGGCAGAGGTGCCTGCCTACCTCGCCGCGTCGGATCTGTGCATCCATCCGTCGTACCGCGAGGGGCTGCCGCGCGCAGTGGTGCAGGCGATGCTGTGCGGGAAGCCGGTCGTGGCGTACGACATCGACGGCACGCGTGAGGTCGTGGTGGATGGCGTCACCGGGCGGCTGCTGAAGATTGACGATCGGGAGTCGCTAGAGAGCGCGGTGCGCGGGCTTGTGATGGATCCCGCGGCGCGCGAGCGGATGGGTGCGGCGGCGCGTGAGTCGGTGCGCACCGCATTCGACTGGCGCGTGATGTGCGACCAGCTGGATCGGCTGTATGGCGAGGTGCTGGCGCGATCGGCTGGCTGAGTTGCCCGGCAGGCGCGGATCTCGCCGCTGCCGCTACCGTGTGACGCATGGCACTGGCGAGCCCCACCCCCCTGCGCATCGCTGTCTTCGGTCCGCATCCTGATGACCAGGAGCTGGGCATGGGCGGCACGATCGCGCTGCTTGCGTCGCAGGGGCACATCGTCACGCTCGTCGACATGAGCGATGGCGAGCCGACGCCCAAGGGTTCGCCTGAGATCCGCATGCGCGAGGCTGCCGAGGCGGCACGGGTGCTCGGCGTGACGCGGGTGCAGCTTGGGCTGCGCAACCGCGAGTTCGTGGCGGACCTGGCATCGCGGCGCGTGGTGGCTGAGGCGATTCGTGCGCTGCAGGCCGACGTGCTGTTTGCGCCCTACCCCGAGGATGCGCATCCGGATCATGTGGCGGCTGCAGCGCTGGTGCGCGATGCGCGCTTCTGGGCCAAGCTCGTGAAGTGCGACCTCGCGGGGGCGCCCTGCCATCCGCGGCGCCTCTTCCAATACTGGTGCACACACCTGCGCAGCGTGCCGCAGCCGACGTTCTGCGTGGACACCAGCGGATTCGAGGGCGTGAAGCAGCAGGCGATCCTGTGCTACCGGAGCCAGTTTGTGGACCATGCGCCGAATCTGGGCGTGCCCGATCGCGTTGCCGCTGGCGACCGCTACTTCGGCGGGCGCATCGGGGCGGCTGCAGCCGAGCCCTTCTTCTCGCCTGAGGTGGTCGGGCTGAGGGACCTCGCGGCGCTCTGCGGTAGCGTGCCCTGATGCACTCGCCTCAGGTGTCGTTCCGCCGGCTTTCGTCCAGCGCCCATCT
>JBIIIL010000287.1:0-2864 GCA_044234825.1 Phycisphaerales bacterium | reverse complement strand
GGGGCGCTGATCTCCAAGCACGACGTCACGGAGGGGCTGCGCGCCGTGCAGGCTGCGGCTGCCAAGGCCAAGGTGGATCCGACCTTCTTCGAGGCGATGACTGCGCTCTCGTTCAAGCACTTCGCCGAGCAGGCGGTGGACATCGCGGTGATCGAGGTGGGGCTCGGCGGCCGTCTCGACAGCACCAACGTCATCACGCCGCTGGTCTCCGTGGTGACCACCATCGACTTCGACCACACGAAGCTCCTGGGCACCACGCTTCCGGCGATCGCGAAGGAGAAGGCGGGCATCTTCAAGAAGGGGGTCCCCGCGCTCATCTTCGACGCCACCAGCGACGTCAACGGCGCGTTCGTGGAGATCGCCGAGAAGGTCGGCGCGGACCTGCGCATCGTGAACAAGGACATCGAGTTCTCGAGCCGCTTCTGCGCGACGTCGGACCTCGGGCCCCACACCCGCATCTGCCTCTACACGAAGACCACGCGGCTCGAGCACCTTCCCGTGCCGCTTCCCGGAGAGCACCAGGCGCTCAACTGCGCGCTCGCGATCGCGGCGGTCGATGTGCTCAAGGGCGCCGGATTCAACTGCCCTGACGAGAAGGTCACCGCGGGTCTCGCGAAGGTGCGCGTGCCTGGGCGCATGGAGCTCGTGAGCGACCGGCCGCGGATCCTCGTGGATGGCGCCCACAACCCCATCAGCGTGAGCACGCTGATGCGCTGCGTCGGCGCGCACGTGCCCTATGACAGCATGGTGTGCGTCTTCGGGTGCTGCATCGACAAGGACGTGGAGGCGATGCTCGACCGCGTCAACCTCGGCGCGGACAAGGTCATCTTCACGCGCGCCTCCGGCAATCCGCGCGCTGCCGACCCGTACGAGCTGCAGAGGCGGTTCCAGGAGCGCGGCAGCGGCAAGATGAGCCAGGTGGCGCGCACGGTGGGCGAGGCGATCGAGCTGGCGTCGCGGGCGACGAGCCGCGACGACCTGATCTGCGTCACCGGGAGCTTCTACGTCTGCGGCGACGCGCTGCGCTACATCGCGGAGCGCCGGGAGCGGCAGGCGGCTGCAACTGCCCAGTGACCGCACCTGGCGCGCGCCCGAGCGTGCGCAGCCCTCCATGAGCGCCCCGCCACACGCTGCAGAGCCCGAGACCGCGCACCGCTACACGGCGGCGCTGGCCGGTTCCATCGAGCTGCGCTGGCAGGACGAGTGGGAGCGCGGCGGCGCGTTCCGCACCGCGAACCCTGGCGACCCCGGCTTCGACGCCTCGCGGCCCAAGTTCTACGTGCTCGACATGTTTCCGTACCCCTCCGGCGCGGGACTCCATGTCGGGCACCCGGAGGGCTACACCGCGACGGACATCATCGCGCGCCACAAGCGCATGTGCGGCTTCAACGTGCTGCATCCGATGGGGTGGGACGCGTTCGGGCTTCCGGCGGAGCAGTACGCGGTGCAGACCGGCGTGCACCCGTCGGTCACCACGCGCAAGGCGATCGACAACTTCCGCCGCCAGCTCAAGCGCTTCGGCTTCTCCTACGACTGGTCGCGCGAGTTCGGCACGATCGACCCCGGCTACTACCGCTGGACGCAGTGGATCTGGCTGAAGGCCTACAGCTCCCACTACGACGCGCGTGCGGGCGCCGCGCGCCCGATCGCCGAGCTCGAGCGCGAGTGCGAGCGCACCGACGCGGCCATCGGCAATCCGCCGCGCCGCTGGTCGCAGTGCACGCCCCTCGAGCGCCAGCAGTTCCTCGATACGCGCCGCCTCGCGTACCTCGGCGAGCAGACCGTCAACTGGTGCCCGGCCCTCGGCACCGTGCTGGCCAACGAGGAGGTCATCGACGGGCGCAGCGAGCGCGGCGGGCATCCCGTGCTCCGCATGCCGCTCAAGCAGTGGATGTTCCGGATCACCGCCTACGCGGACCGCCTGCTCGAGGACCTCGCGCGGGTCGAGTGGCCCGAGTCGACGCGCACGATGCAGGCGGAGTGGATCGGCCGCAGCGCGGGCGCCGAGATTGACTTTGCGGTCGACGGGTTTGGTGCGCTGCGCGTGTTCACGACACGCCCTGACACCATCTTCGGCGCGACGTACATGGTGGTGGCGCCAGAGCACCCGCTTGTCGAGCGCGCGATCGCGAGCGATGCGTCGGGCCAGGGTGCGAAGGTGGCCGCCTACGCCGAGGCGGCACGCCACAGGGCCGATGTTGACCGGCAGGCGGCGACCAAGGACAAGACAGGCGTGTTCACCGGGCTCGAGGCGGTGAACCCGGCGACGGGCGAGCGCATCGCGATCTGGACCGCCGACTACGTGCTGATGGGATACGGCACCGGCGCGATCATGGCGGTGCCGGCGCACGACGAGCGGGACTTCGAGTTTGCGCGCGCCTTCGCGCTGCCGGTGCGTCCCGTGGTCGAGATCCCGGGACAGCCTTGGACGGGCGACGCGGCCACTGCAGGCGATGGCGTGGCAGTCAACTCTGCAGGTCCGCACGTATCGATCGATGGCCTGCCGACCGCAGAGGCCAAGGAGCGCATCATCGCGTGGCTCGAGTCCTGCGGCGCGGGCGTGAGGCGCGTCAACTACCGGCTTCGCGACTGGCTCTTCAGCCGCCAGCGCTACTGGGGCGAGCCGTTCCCGGTCGTCTACGACGCGCAGGGCATGCACTACCCGGTGACCGAGGCCGCACTGCCCGTGACGCTGCCCGAGCTCTCCGACTACGCGCCCGTGCAGAGCGACGTGCCGGTGCCGCCGCTGGGCAAGGCGACCGAGTGGGTCAGCACGACCGCCGGCGCCGCGGGCGTCGATCCGGCGCTGCTCGACCCTGCGACGCCAGTGAGGCGCGAGACGAACACGATGCCGGGCTGGGCCG
>JBIIIL010000107.1:0-8516 GCA_044234825.1 Phycisphaerales bacterium | reverse complement strand
CGCCTCACCGTCCACGATCGATGCGCCAGCCGGACGCCTTCCGCGGAGGGGGCGCCGGCAGCGCGAGGTGCGCACTGGGCGGCACTTGGTGCCGGATCGTTCCGGACGGATCTGGCGGCCCGGCGTTCGGCGACTGCCACGTGAGACCGCTCGGCGCTCTCGGCACGCGAGACCGCGCAGGCGCCCGGACCGATCGCGCTGAGCAGCGGCATGCCACCCACGACAGCCAGTGCAGCGAGGATCAGCAGGGGCTGGAGGGCGGTGAGGTTCATGAACGGACCTGCGTCGGACGTCCGATGGTAGCGGGGCGCACCGGCCGACCCTTCAGGGCCGCCAAGAGGATCGCGCCGAACGGCACCCACCAGAGCAGGTCGTTGGTCAGGATGGTGAGGCCGAAGTTCCACGGGATGTCACCCCGCGCCGCGGTCCATACGAATCCGATGGGCCCGAAGACCTTGCCCAGGAAGCCCACAAGCGTGATCGGCCAGTGCCTCAGGGGATCCGTGCTCGCCGCGAGGTACCCGACTCCGTAGACGCCAATCACCATGCCGAGGCACTGCCAGATCGCTCTGGCCGTGCCGGTGAGGGGCTCGAGTCCAGCCACGGAGAACGGCGCATCGGGAATGAGCACCACAGCCGATCCCCAGAGCAGGTTGTAGACGCCCGCCGCAACGAGCCACCGCCGCATCCATGCCGGAGCCGCCGATGGTTCCGCTGCGTCCGCCATGATGCACAGCGTATGCAACCTCCTGCTTCGCGGCGATTACGATCATGCGCCTTGGGGTGGTAGCTCAGCGGCCCAGAGCCCCCGACTCATAATCGGAGTGACCCAGGTTCGAATCCTGGCCGCCCCATTTCGCGCGACCGTCCCTGAAGGGCATGATCAGTAGCGGCGCATCACGCCGATCACCACGCCTTGCACCTGGCAGTCGCGCACGCGGATCGGCTCGAAGTCGGGATTGGCGGGCTGAAGGCGGATCGTGCCATCCCTCTCCCGGTAGAAGGTCTTGAGCGTGGTCTCGCCACCCTCGAGCAGCGCGACCACGCGGTCGCCGTTGCGCGCGGTCGATCGGCGCTCCACGATCACGTAATCGCCATCCAGGATGCCCTCGTCGCGCATGGACTCGCCGTCCACGCGCAGCGCGAACATCTCGCCGCGCCGGGCGGTCTGCGTGCCGAAGATCTCGGAAAGCCGCAGCGACTCGTCTTGCGCGCACTTCTCGATAGGCATGCCCGCCGCGATGCGTCCGACGAGCGGAAAGGTCAGCCCTGACTCCTCGTCAGGCGGCACTGCCTCCTCGACAACCGACAAAGAGCGAGCCTTGTTCGGGTCGCGCTGCAGCGCGCCCTTCTCGATGAGCGCCTCGATGTGCTCGAACACCGTGACCTTGCTGACGCCGAGCTCGTCGGCCAGTTCCTGCATGGTCGGCGAGTAGCCCTTCGACACGCGCCACTGGCGCACGAGGTTGAAGATCCGAAGTTGCTTGGGTGTGAGGTTCATGGTTGGTCTCGGGAGGATTCTGCGGCGTGGACTGCGCGGTGAGGGGGACGTTCGGCGCGAGCTCGGAGCGGACATGCCTGCGCCGGATCCGGCAGAGGCCAAGGATCCGGTCGATCCAGTCGCAGGGCTCGGTGGTGATGACGGCCCTGAGGCGCATGGATCGGCCCGTGATGGGCAGGGGGACTCGGTCGCGGATCGCGAGAAGTCCGTCTGGGCTGTCGACGATGACGGTGACGAAGTCGCCCCCGGGTCCAGTCCGGACGAGGGGGTCGCTGGCGGCGGCGGCGAAGGTGCTGGGTCTCGCAAGTGCAATCATGGGATCGGTATCGGCGGCCATTGGGCGGTGCCTGCACATTTGTACGGGTAATGTTAGCCTATCAGGCTACGAACGGATCTGGGCGGGGACAATGCCGGCATGCCACGCGGTACCGCAGCGCCCCACAACGCCTTCCCGAGGCTCATGCCGGACCTGTGGGAGCTTGATCCGGAGATCACGTTCCTCAACCACGGCTCGTTTGGGGCCATTCCCGAACCGATCCGGCTGTCCGCGATGCGTTGGCGCGCACAGGTCGAGCGGCGACCCATCGAGATGCTCGCGCGGCGGCTTCCTGAGCTCCTTCCTGGCGTGCGGCGCCGTGTGGCGGAGTTCCTCGGATCGAGTCCGGAGCGCACCGGCTTTGTCGTGAACGCGACTGCCGGATGCAACAGCGCGCTCGAGTCAGTCGACTGGCGCCCTGGCGACCGGGTGCTCTTCATCAACCATGGCTACAACGCGGTGAGGCAGTGCATCCATCGCCATGCGGTGCGGCGCGGCGCGGCGCTCGACATTGTCGACATCCCGTGGCCCGTTCCGGGACAGGCGTCCATCGTGTCGAGGGTCGTAGGCGCGATCGGGCCGCGGACACGGATGCTGGTGCTCGATCAGGTGACGAGCCCGACCGCCATTGTGATGCCGGTGACCGAGATCGTGCGCGCCGCGCGCAAGGCCGGCGTGATGACGCTTGTCGATGGCGCGCACGCACCCGGCCTCATCCCGCTTGACGTGGACGCGCTCGGTGCCGACTGGTGGTGCGGGAACCTGCACAAGTGGTGCTATGCGCCCAAGGGCTGCGCGGTGATGGTGGTGTCGGAGCGGCAGCGTGACCTCACGCATCCGCCGGTCATCAGCCACCATCTGGGGCGCAGCTTCGCTGACGAGTTCGACTGGCAGGGGACATTCGATCCTGCACCGTGGCTCTGCGCCGGCGATGCGATCGACTTCACGACCACCGCCGCGGGCGGCACGCTGCGCGAGCGAAACGCTGCGCTCGCCCGCTGGGCGCACGGCATGCTCTGCGCCCGTCTTGGCGAGGAGCCGCTGGTGCAGTCGGATGCGGATGCGCTCAGTGCGGCGATGGCCTGCGTCCGCGTGCCGGATTCGGTGCGGCGCCGCTTCGGGTCGGCAGCGGACATGCAGGCGTGGCTCTACGAGGAGCGCCGCATCGAGATCCCGGTCATCGACTTTGGCGGATGGCACGTGCGCCTGTCGGCGGGGCCCTACAACGCGCCCGATGACTACGTTCGGCTTGCCGAGGCGCTCGCGGCGTAGGCGCAACGGCGGAGCCCCGATGCCGTGCCGCCGAGGCACGCGCCGCCGAGCCCGCTACGGCGTCCGGTCCGCGGGCGGAAGTCCGCCCTTGGCGCGCTGCGCGGGGACGAACTCGGTGTTGAACCACGTCCACCAGCGGGCCATGTCCCACCCGAAGTCAGCCGTCGACTGCCCGGACTCCCGAGTGGTGAGCGACACGAGCGCGTTGTGCACATCGGCGCGGTAGGTGTAGACGACAGCGTCCTGCACGCGCATGACGACGCCCGTGGCCACCGATCCGATCACCGGCTGGAATGCGCCGCTGGCGTTGCCGACGATGGGCACGACATTGGCCACGTAGCTCTGGCGCGTGGCGATGGCGATCCACGCCAGGTCTGCCTTGGTTCGGGCCTCGTCAGCGGTGGCTTGCGCGAAGATCAGCACCGGGATCGCCGCGAATGCATCGACACGTCCCGCGAGGATCCCGGCGTTGTTCGCGATGGTGTGCTGCGGGGCGCGGAGCGCGTTGTCGATGACCGCGAGCACCTCGGCGCCCGCGGGCCGCCGGATGCGGCGCGCGGCCTCGTGACGGATGGCGGGATCCTCGTCGCGGATCGCGAGATCCGCCAGCTGGGCCTCGCCAAGCCCGCCTTGCGTCGTGAAGTGGTCGAGCACGGCAAGGCGCACGTCATCCGACTCGTTCCGCATGACTCGCCAGAGGACAGGCCAGGACGTGGGATCCGTCCAGTCGGAGATCTGCGAGATGCCGCGGGCCCGTGTGGCGCCCTTTCGGCCGCCAAAGCAGCTTGCCTTGAGCGCCTTCGCACGCCGCTCGTACTCGATCGCGGAGACTCCAGGCGCGAGCTCCCGTGGCACCGTGAGCGATGCCCGGTCGGCGATCGGCGGCACCGCACCAGTCGAAGGAATCGGCCTGACGAGCGAGTCCGGCACCTGCGGCATCGCCCCGGATGTGGACTGCACGGCTGGTGCGGCGACGTACGGTCCGGCAGCGAGCGCCACCGACCCCGCCACAGCGCACGCGAGCGCGGGAAGCGCGGCGAGTCGCGTCGACCGCAAGGCCAGCGCCGGCGTACTGCGAGTGCGCATCACCTCCATAGGATACCCCGCCGCATGCAGGATCCAGCGACATCGGTCTACGCAGCGCTTGGGCCGGACGCCTTCTGGCGCATCGCACGCGCGTTCTACGCCAGGATCGACCGCGATCCGTTCCTGCGGCCCATGTTCCCGGCGGACCTTGAGGAGCCGATCCGCAACCAGGCGGAGTTCCTCATCCAGTACTTCGGCGGACCGCAGGACTACAGCGCCCGCAAGGGTCACCCGCGGCTGCGGATGCGGCACATGCCCTACTCGATTGGGGTGCGCGAGCGCAACGCATGGCTCGCGCACATGGAGGGTGCGCTTGCGGATGCGGGCATACCGGAGCCGCATCTGGCGCTGATGCGCGAGTACTTCGCGCGCACCGCCACATTCATGATCAACAGGAACGAGTGAGCCTGCTAGGTCGCGCCGACCGCGAGGTCCTTCCGGGCGAGGCGCTTCAGCAGCGCCTCCGCCTCGGCACGCGAACGGAATGAGCCGATGCGCACCGCGTACAGCGTGTCGCCATCCTTGGTCGTGACCGTGGCAATGTGCGGGGTCGGCGACTTCGATCGGCGGACATCTGCCGCGAGCGCCTTCACCCGGCGGCGCGCCGCGGACTCGGTTGTGTAGGCGCCGGCCCGCACGGTGAACGCACCGCCAGTCGCGGCATCGCGGTCTGGCTCCGTGACCGCCGCATCCCCCGCGCCAACGGACGTCCGGGCGGTCGCAGTTGACTGGCTGCTGGCTTTCGAGGCCGTGCTCGCGGGGACGCCTGCTGCCGGCTTCGATGCGACTTCGGCCTTTGGAGGCGTCGTCCGGGACGGAGCGTCCGGCGGCCCATCGCTGACCTGGCCGCGCGCGCTCACGGGCGGCGCCGATGGGGTCGCCGCAGCGGTGCGCTCGGAGCCGACCGCATCCGCCGCAGGCGCGCGCGACGAACTGTTGCCGAGCTGCCCATCGCGTGCCAGCGATGCGTACCGGCGCGCCTTCTCCGCATCAGCACCGGCGAGATCCGATGCGCCGGAATCGAAGAGTGTCGCCGCATCGACTGTGCGTCCCTGCTCGAGCCTGATGTTGGCGAGCATCACCCGGGCGCGGCCTCGAATGGCGGGAGCCGCGGACTTCTCTGCCGCGATGAAGTGACGCTCCGCCGCGTCGAAGCGCTCGAGCTGGAATGCCGCCATCCCGGAAAGCAGCTCTGCCTGCCCGCGGTCCTGCGACGGGCCTCGCGCGATCACGGCTTCGCCCTCGGAGAGCGCACTCTCGTACTGGCCGGCGTCGTACCGGCTTGTGGCCGATGCGAGCGTCGGTGACGTCGAGTCGCTCGGGCATCCCGCAAGCGCGCCAACCGCAGTCCATGCCACGGCGAACGCCAGGACCTTCACGATGAGGGTGCGTCCATGCACGCCGATATCGTACCGCTCTACTGCGATGGACCTGCTCCTGCGCATCCAGCGTCGCCTGCTCGCCCGCCCCCTCAGGCAGGTGATTGTGGATGACTTCCGGCGCTGGAGGGCATTCGAGGTCCAGGCGCTGTCGTGGCACATCGCACAAGCCGTGGAGCGCAGCTCGGGCGCACGTGCCGTTGGAGTCATGCTGCCGACATCGGGGCTGTTCCCGGCGGCGATGATGGGGATCTGGCAGCTCGGGCGCGTGGCCGTCCCGCTGAACTACCTCCTGTCCAAGCCGGACATGGAGCACGTCTGCCGGGATGCCGGCATCGACTGCTGCGTCACGGTCGGGCCGATGCTCGAGTTCACTGGCGGCCTTCCCGCGGGCGTCAAGGCGCTGCAGCTCGACAAGGAGCGCTTTCGAGGCTTCCCGCCGGTCCGGCGCGCCGTACGCCGGATGCCGGATGATCTCGCGGTGCTGCTCTACACCTCCGGCACGAGCGGGAAGCCCAAGGGAGTCATGCTCTCGTGCGGCAACCTCGCGGCGAACATCCGGCAGATCACGGACTACGCGCAGTTCGACTCCCGGGACTCCATGCTGGGCGTGCTGCCCCAGTTCCACTCCTTCGGGCTGACCGTGCTCACTCTGCTGCCGCTCGTCGTGGGCTGCGCGGCGCACTACACCGCCAAGTTCGTCCCTCGGCGCATCATCGAGATTGCGCGCGAACGCAAGCCCACCGTCCTCGTCGCGATCCCGAGCATGTACAACGCGCTCAGGCTCGTCAAGGATGCGCACCCGTCGGACATGGAGTCGTTCCGCTACATCGTCAGCGGCGGCGAGCCGCTGCCGCAGGCGGTGTTCGACGGATTCCTCGAGAAGTTCGGGTGCCGCATCACCGAGGGCTACGGACTCACCGAGACATCGCCCGTCACGAACTGGTGCCTGCCCGGCGAGTGGCGCTGGCGCAGCGTCGGCAGGGCGCTTCCGGATGTGCAGGAGCGGATCGTGTCGCCTGACGGCAGGTCGCTCGCGCCGGGGGAAGAGGGCGAGATCCGCATCAAGGGGCCCAACGTGATGCAGGGCTACTGGAACCTCCCGCAGGAGACTGCTGCCGTCTTCGACGAGCAGGGGTTCTTCCGCACAGGCGACATCGGGAGGTTCGACCCGGACGGGCACCTGTTCATCACAGGGCGCCTGAAGGAGATGCTGATCATCGGGGGAGAGAACGTCTTCCCTCGCGAGATCGAGGAGGTGCTTGACCGCCACGAGAGCGTCAAGGCAAGCGCGGTGATCGGTGCTCCTGACGGGAGCCGCGGCGAGGTCGCGCTCGCCTTCGTCGAACTGAAGGAGGGCGCCACCTTCGACGAGACCGCGCTGCGGTCGTGGTGCCGTCACCACCTCGCGCAGTTCAAGGTGCCGCGCGAGATCCGGTGCATGGATGCCTTGCCGCGCAATCCCACCGGCAAGATCATGCGTCGCTCGCTCACGCCTTAGTCGCGGCCTATCGGCTCGCGATCGGAGAACGCGGTGGGGGCAGGGATGCGCCGCACGACCGGTGCCAGGCGCTCAGCAGGGACCCCATGCGGCGAGCACGACTGCGAGATCGAGCCCGTTCACTGTGCCGTCGCCGTTGAGGTCGCTCGTGGCCGAGCCCCACGCGGCCAGGATGGACGTGAGGTCGATTCCATCCACGTGACCGTCGCCCGATAGGTCTGCAGGGCAGGCACCGCACGCTTCGCCACCCTGGCGGACCGTGAGCGTGCCGACGCCCGCGCTGGCGCCAACCCCAGCGACCCTGATCCGGTAGGTCTCGCTGCACGACGCAACGAACTGCACCGTGGACGCGAGCTGGTTGCCCGGGCACAGCGGGTCGTCGTCGCTGCATGCGACCGCAGTGGCGCCACACCCGCCTCGATACACCACGATCGCCGTGTCGAAGCCCCCGCTTGCGCATGACGTCAGCTCGATGGGCCCCTCGACGCCATCGAGCGAGAACCACACGTCTGCGCCCAGTGCGCCAGAGCCAGCGGTGAGGCACCCTGAAGGGGGCGCCAGATCCGTGGGTGTGGCTCCCGCGACCGAGAAGGGCGCTTGCGCGAGCCCTGCGATCGGTGTCGCGTCGTAGCAGTCGTCGTTCGCCGGAGCCGGAATGTCGCAGTCCTTCACGGCCTGATCCACGCACAGCTGGTCCCACGACTTGTTGCAGCAGAGGGGATCTACCGCACACACCTCGCTGCAGCAGGCGGCGTCGGAGCAGCCGGGCGTGGAGTGCGGAAGCAGGCACGAGGGACCGCTGCCGCACGGGTCCTGGCAGTTGTCCTGGACCTGCGTCGAGAGGGTGTACTTGAACCCGAGCATGCCGCAGTCTCCACCAGGCGCCGTGGGCGTCGGAAACGTCCCTCGTGCCACGACGAGGTACCACGTGCCTGGCGGCACGCACAGGCTTGCGCTGCCCGTGAGGCATCCGCTGACGGATGCATGGAAGGTGGCGCTCGCCAGCGGTGTGCACGGCGTCGGCAGGACCGCCACAAACGAGGAACCGGACGCGCTCACGCTCACCACGAGTCGGGCAAGCCCATCGCCGTTGGGGTCCGCGACCTGGATGCGGAACGCATCGCTGTCGATGCCCGAATCGAGGGGCGCGATGCGCCCGCACATGGCCTGGCCCGGTGCGATGGGCACGATGCCGGCGCCGGCCTGCCCGTTGATGCACGGCGCATTCACGGAGGACCCGCAGATCTCGCTCTCGTCGCCTGCACCTGGGGGGCATGCGGGCACGCAGTCGCTCGAGCATGCCACGGCAGCGACGCTGACGCAGAAGAGGTCCCACGACTGAGAGCAGCAGGTGGGGTCGACGGCACACACGGCGTTGCAGCAGGCTGCATCGCTGCATGCTGGAGTGGGGTGAGGCTGCGAGCAGGATCCTGCACCCGGATCGCCGCAGGATCCGCTTCC
>JBIIIL010000306.1:0-2663 GCA_044234825.1 Phycisphaerales bacterium | reverse complement strand
GTCCCAAGTCTGCTGGCAGCAGAATGGATCGGCGGCGCAGACGAGTGCGCAGCACGTCGCGTTGTTGCACGCGGGCGTGCTGTGGGGCGTGAAGCAGCTGCCCGAGCTGCTGGATCCGCAGAGCTGGCAGAGCAGGTTCGCCGCATCGACGCATACCGCGTCCCACGACGCCGTGCAGCAGGACGGCTCGATGGTGCACACCGTCGAGCAGCAGGTGGCGTCAGAGCAGCCAGGGGTCGGATGGACCGTAAGGCACGACCCGATCGCTCCGGCCGGGCACTGGGCCGCAGAGGTGGCGGCCGGAATGAGGGCGCCTGCCACGATGGCGCAGAGATTCCCAAGCCGCATAGCCCAGCGCATCCCGGCAGTATCCCTCATGGGCCGTCTTGTTCCAAGCGCCAAATGAAAAGCCCCCCGGCGGGATGCCGGGGGGCGTTGTTGCGAACGAATCGAGTCAGCGGGGACGCCCGATCAGCCCGTCCAGGCCGCGAGCAGCACCGTGAGGTCAAGACCACCGACCTGGCCGTCGTCGTCGAGGTCCGCCTGGCAGGCGCCTGTGGCTGCGCACGGGCCCCACGCTGCAAGGATCACGGTCAGGTCAAGGCCATTGACCACACCGTCCCCATTGAAGTCGGGGTTGTTGCCGCCGCCAGAGCATGTGCCCGTCGAGCTCTGCAGGTTGAGGCCCAGCGTGCCGGTGCCAAGCGTCGTGGTCGCCGAGTATCCGCCGACCGCGAGGATGTACTCGGTGCCGCACTGCGCGTCGAAGGTCAGCCGCGACGTGAAGCCGGTGCATCCCGTGCCGTCATCGTTGCAGGCGACCACACTTGACACTTCGCAGTTCGTCATGACCGACAGCCGCGTGTCATGGCTGGCCTGCCCGCAGGTCGTGAGCTCGTAGGTTCCGCTCTGTGCGGGATTCCACTTGTAGAACACGACGTTGAAGTTGGTGTCCGTGCCGAACTGGCCCATGTCGCAGAGTCCTGCGAAGTCAAGGTCGACCGTGGCGCCAGCGCGGCTGAAGGGCACGCTGCCGCCCGCTGCCGGGAACTCGATCGCCTGCGCACAGGTCAATCCGGCTCCGCCGCCACCGCCACCGCCACCGCCGCCGGTGTTCTCGATGATGAGGTTGCCGGTCGCGACGCCCGCTGCGCCGAAGGTGCCTACTCGGATGGTGTAGGCCGTTCCGGAGGTTGCAGGGAACGTCACTTCGCTCTGCAGCCCGCAGAAGTCATCGCTGCAGGCGGTCGCCGTCTGGCCGCAGCCGGTCGAGACCTCAAGCCGCGTATCGCCGGTCGAGCCGCAGAGCGACACGCGGAAGTTGGCCGTGGCCGGTGCCGTAAAGCTGTACCAGATGTCGTTGCGGAAGGCGAAGTTGTCGCACGGCGACGGAGTTGGACCGTCGTCCGTTGCGCCAGCAGTGGTGTACGGCGTCGAACCGACCTGCACGACCGTGGCGTCGGCGCAGAAGTCATTGCCGGGCCCGGGGGGCGCCTCGCTGATCGTCAGCTCGGTGGCGCCCGTCTCGCCCCCCCAGCCGCCAACCCGGACAAGGACAGTCTGGTTCGCCGTCATCGCGTAGTTCACGCTCGAGGCGAACGCCGTGCATCCGGTGCCGTCATCGTTGCAGGCCAGCAGCACACCACCGAGTTCGGGGCAGATGTCCCAGATCTCGATGCCCGTATCGAATGGGGCCGAGCCGGAGCAGGTCTCGAACGTGTAGGTCGTGGATGCCGGTGCCGTGAACGTGAAGAACACGTCCTTGGTGAAGGCTTCGCCGCCGAAGCCGCACGTCGGATCGGCCACATCGGTGGCTGCAAAGGTGTTGTCGAACGGGTTCGCGCCGACGGACGCGACCGTCGCGTCATCGCAAGTGTCGTTCGCGGGCGGCTCCGCATCGCAGGGCTTGGCGGAGATCTCCACCACGTAGTCGTTCACGGTGCCGCTTCCGCATGGGAAGCCTGTGAAGCCCTGCGGCAGCGCCACCACCCAGTAGGTGCCAGGGATCACGCACACGCCGCCCGTGCTCGGGCAGCTGCCGGAGGTGACCGTGCCGATGATGGTGCACGCGATCGGGTCGACGAGCGCCGCGAAGCACGGCATCGTCGAGAACACGCTCATGTTGATCGTGCTCGACTGGGTGATCGTCACCTCATACCAGTCGGTGTCGCGCGAGTCCGCATCCGCCCAGAAGGAGCCCTTGATCGCCGCAGGAAGCGCGTTGACGAACTCCACGCCGCCACCGTTGCAGCCGCCATTGATGTCGGTGCCGCACTCCTCCTGCTCCTGGCCCGTGAACGCAGGCAGCGTGCAGTCCACAAGGCACACGGTGCAGCTCGTGAGCGCCTGGTCTGCGCAGATGTCATCCCACTCGGTTTCGCAGCAGAAGGGGTCTGCGGTGCAGATGGTCTCGCAGCACTCGACGTCGCTGCACCCGACCGATCCGAAGTTCGGCTCGCAGCAGCTGCCGCCCTCGCCGCAGCCGCCGCCGCCGACCGCGCCCTGGATGATGCTCATCGTGCCGGGTCCGCCTGCAGTGGTCGCGTCATAGACGCCCACGGCGATGTAGTACTCGACGCCTTGGGTGGCCGCGAACGACAGCTGGCTCGAGAAGGCCGCGCATCCGATCCCGTCGTCATTGCACGCGACGACGCTGAACGGAT
>JBIIIL010000064.1:0-11288 GCA_044234825.1 Phycisphaerales bacterium | reverse complement strand
TCGGGGATTCGGAAGATGTTGATGAAGGCGCTGATCATCCGTGGGTGGTCTCGTGCAGTGGGGTCCGGGCCTGTCCGTGATGCCGGGTCCTGTCAGTTCACTCCGCGGCGGAATCCGCCGGGGCCGAGGGCACGGTCGCGTTGGCGCTGCCGCCCTTGGCCTCGATCTTCTTGCGTGCGCTCTCCGAGAAGCGCGCGGCGGTGACGATGAGCTTGTGGCCGAGGTCGCCGTTGCCGAGCACCTTGAGCGGGCGCTTGCTGTCGCGCACCAGGCCGACCTTCACCACGGCGTCGATGTCGACGTGGGCGCCGGCCTCGAAGTGCTTCGCCAGGTCGGCGACGTTGACGACGTGGTACTCCGCGCGGAAGCCCGCGTTGGAGAATCCGCGCTTGGGGAAGCGGCGCATGAGCGGCGTGGATCCGCCCTGGTAGCCGGGGCGGCTCGTCCATCCTGCGCGGCTCTTCGCGCCCTTGTGGCCGCGGCCGCTGGTGCCGCCCTTGCCGGAGCCCTCGCCGCGGCCCACGCGCATGCGGAGCTTGTGGCGGCCGGTCTTGGCGGTGATGTCATGGATCATCATGGGAGGTGTTCTCTCGAGTGGTGTGCGTGCATCACGTCGCGGGCGCATCCGGAGCGGCCGGAGCGGCGGAGTCCGCCGCCGGCGCGGGACCGCCGAACTCTTCACGTCGGCGACCGCCGCCTCGCGGGCCGCCGCGGCCACCGCGCCCGCCGCGGCGATCGTCGCCGACGGTGTTCACGGGAGCCTGGGCACGCTCGCCGGTCTTCTGCTGGGGCATCGCCGCCATGCCGCGCTGGATCGCATCCTCGACGGCCGTGGTGCCGAGCGCGATGCCGCGCAGCGCCTCGACGGTCTGGCGCGTCCGCAGCGACGCAAGCGCCTCGAACGTGGCCTTCACGAGGTTCTTCGGGTTGGACGAGCCGTAGCACTTCGTGAGGCAGTCCTGCACGCCGAACATCTCGAGCACGGCACGCACCGCCGCACCGGCGATGACGCCCGTTCCCGGCGACGCGGGCACGAGGCGCACCTTCGACGCGCCGAAGCGACCCTCGACGGTGTGCGGGATCGTGCGGCCCTGCAGCGGGAAGCCGCGCATCTTGCGACGGCCCTCGCGGGTGGCCTTCTCGACGCTCGTCGGCACCTGGTTGCTCTTGGCGTAGCCGAGGCCGACCTTGCCGCGGCGGTCACCGACGACGACGAGCGCGCTGAAGCTGAAGCGGCGGCCGCCGGCCACCGTGGAGCTCGTGCGGTACACGCCAACGGTGACCGAGTCTGTTCCGGAGTCTTCGAGGAGTTCTGTAGACATGGTGTGTTTGTCCTTCGCGGTTGGGTCAGAACTTCAGGCCGCCCTCGCGTGCGCCCTCTGCGAGGCTCTTCACGCGACCGTGGTAGCGGTAGCCCGCACGGTCGAAGACGACCGCGGTGACCCCTGCCTTCTGCGCACGCTCCGCCAGCGCCTTGCCGACGGCATGCGCCGCCTTGGCGTTGCCGCCGTGGGCGGAGCCGAGCTCGAGGCCAGACTCGCGCGACGACGCCGCAGCGAGCGTCTTGCCCGCGAGGTCGTCGATGACCTGCACGTAGATGTGGCTGAGCGAGCGGAAGACGCACATGCGCGGCCGGTCGGGCGTGCCGCGGATCCTCTTGCGCATGCCCTTGACGCGGCGGGCTCGGCGGGAGACTCGGATGCTTCTCTTGTCCATGTGTGGAGTCCTCGATCAGGATCAGGCGCCGAAGGCCTTGCCCTGCTTGCGCTGGATGACCTCGTCGGAGTACTTGACGCCCTTGCCGTTGTAGGGCTCGGGCTTGCGCTGCGAGCGGATCAGCGACGCGAACGCGCCAACCTTCTGCTTGTCGACGCCGGTCACGGTGACGTTGACGTTGTTGTCGACGGTGACGGTCACGCCGTCCGGAACGGTCAGCGGGATCGGGTCGCAGTAGCCGACGGTCAGCACGAGCTTCTTGCCCTGGAGCTTCGCGCCCCAGCCGACGCCCACGATCTCGAGCTTGCGCTCGTAGCCCTTGGTCACGCCCTGCACCATGCCCGTGAGGCACGAGCGGGTGGTGCCCCAGTACGCACGGCCGTTGCCCTCGGTCGCGAACTCGGGCCGGGCCAGCGTGCAGACGATCGCCTTGCTGGCCTCGTCGAACGCGACCTTGACCTCGGGGCGGTGGACGAACTGGAGCTTGCCCTTGGGGCCCTCGATGTTGACCGTGCGGGAGGCGGCGTTGACGGCCACCTTCACGCCGGACGGGACTGGGATGGGTTGCTTGCCGATGCGGCTCATGGTGATGCTCCTGACTTCGATCAGCTGACCGTGCAGACGACCTCGCCGCCGACCTTGAGCTCGCGCGCCTTGCGGTCGCTCATGACGCCCTGGCTGGTGGACAGCACGCTGATGCCGAGTCCCTGCAGCGGGCGCGGCAGGTCCGACACGCGGCGGTAGATGCGGCATCCGGTCCTCGACACGCGGTCAAGGCTGTTGATGAGGTTCTCGCCGCGCGGCCCGTACTTGAGCTGCACGCGGAGCAGGCCCTGGCGGCCGTCGGCGACGGCCTCGTAGCCCGTGATGTAGCCCTCGTCGCGGAGCACGTCGAGCACCCCGCGGTTGAGGCGGTTGTTGAGGCAGGTCACGCTCTTGCGGCGCGTCGACGTCGCATTGCGGATCCGGGTCAGCATGTCTGCGGTCAGGTCCTGGAGTGACATGGTCTGTTCCTTTGCGGAGGGGGTCTGCGTGTCACCAGCTCGCCTTGCGCATGCCGGGGATCAGGCCCTGCAGCGCGAGCTCGCGGAGGAGGATGCGGTTGATGCGGAACTTCCGGTAGTAGCCGCGGGCGTTGCCCGTGATCTCGCACCGGTTGCGGTGACGCGTCGAGAACTTCGGCGTCCGCTTCATCTTGCTGAACATGCGCTTGCTTGCCATGGTCTGTGTCTCCTGGTGCGGTGCCGGGGTCAGCTGGCCTTCTTCGCGGCGCCCTCGTGGCGCACGAAGGGCATGCCCAGCTCGGCGAGGATGTACTTGCTCTTCTTCGGGTCGCTCCCGTCGAAGACGATGTTGATGTTCATGCCGTGCGTGAACGTCACGTTGGCCATGTTGATCTCGGGCCACACGGCCTGCTCGGTGAGGCCGAAGGAGTAGTTGCCGTCCTTGTCGAACGCCCTGTCCGGCACGCCGCGGAAGTCCTTGATGCGGGGGATCGCCAGGTTGAAGAGGCGGTCAAGGAAGCTCCACATGCGCTCGCGGCGCAGCGTGACCATGAATGCGCTCGGCGCGCCCTCGCGCACCTTGAAGTTCGACACGGCCTTCTTCGCGGCCACCATCACGGGCTTCTGGCCGGTGATCGTCGACAGCGTCGAGATCACCGTGTCGCGGTACTCGGGCTTGAGCTTCTGGTTCTCGAGCTGCTTGCCCACGCCGACGTTGATCACGACCTTCGCGATCCGCGGCAGCTGGTGCACGTTGGAGAGCCCGAACTCCTTGAGGGCCTTCGGGCCGACCTCGGTGTCGAAGACGGCCTTGAGGCGCGATGGTGTGGCTGTGGCGCTCATCGGTCATTGCCCTTCCTGCTGGCGGCGGTGCGCAGCGTGTGGAGCTCCTGCCCGTTGCGCGCGGCGACCCGCACCTTCGAGCCGTCCGCCTTGGTGACGAAGCGGACTCGCGAGGGCTTGCCGTCGACGACGGGGCTGACATTCGAGATGTGGATGGACGTCTCGGCCTCGACGGTGCCGCCCTGCGGACGCTCCTGCGTCTTGCGCAGGCGCTTGGTGCGGACGTTGACGCCCTTCACCGTGACGCGGTGCGACTTGGTGTCGACGGACAGGACCTCCCCGACGGTGCCGCGGGCGTTGCCAGCGGTGACGATCACGACATCTCCCTTGCGGACGTGGCGTGGCATGGTCAGACGACCTCCGGTGCGAGGGACACGATCTTCATGTAGTTCTTCTCGCGCAGCTCGCGCGCGACCGCGCCGAAGATGCGGGTGCCGCGCGGGTTGCCGTCCTTGTCGATGAGCACGCACGCGTTCGAGTCGAATCGCACGTAGCTGCCGTCGGAGCGGCGGACGGGGTACTTGGCGCGCACGATCACCGCGAGCGCCTTGTCGCCGGCCTTCACGTCGCCGTTGGGGATGGCGGCCTTGACGGCCACCATGACGCGGTCTCCCACGGTCATGGTGAGGCGGCGGAAGCGCCCGCGCGCGGTGGACGCGCCGAGCACGCCGATCACCATCGCCTGGCGCGCGCCGCTGTTGTCGGCGACCTCGAGTCTGCTTTCCTTCTGGATCATGGGTCGGTTGCTCCGGTCGGTCTCAGTCGTTGTCCTTGGCCTTCACCTGCTCGCCGTAGACGATCTCCGCCCTCTGGGGCGCGCGCTCGACGATGCGGACGAGGATCCAGCTCTTGGTCTTGGAGATGGGACGGCACTCCGCCACCTCCACGCGGTCGCCCAGGCGCGACTCGTTGCGCTCGTCGTGCACGTGCAGCACGGTTCGCCTGCGCACGAACTTGCCGTAGCGCGGATGGCGGACCGAGTAGCCGATCACGACCTTGCGGGTGCGGTCGCACGCCGCGCTCTGCACGATGCCCGTGCGGCGGGGGCTCTTCTCGGGAATGGCGACTGGTTGCTTGCGGCTCACGCGTTGCTCCTGGCTGCTGGCGCCTTGGCGATGCGGCGGCTCGAGGCCTCCGTCATCAGCCGGGCGAGGTCCTTGCGGGTCTTGGGGAACTGCGACGAGTCGACCACCTTGTCGGTGACCGACTGCGTGCGGAGGTCGAAGATCTTGCGGCGGAGGCGCGCGGCCTCCATCCCGATCTCCTCGTCACTGAGCCTCTTGATCTCTCGCATGTCCATGGTGCGTTCCTTCCTTCGTCGGGTCAGACGGCCACGCGGCGGCCCACGAGGCGGCACCGGACGGGCATCTTGTAGGCAATGCGCGCGAGGGCCTGCTTGGCGACATCCTCGCCGACGCCCGCGATCTCGAAGAGCATGGTGCCGGGCTTGACTCGCGCGGCCCAGAAGTCCACATCGGCCTTTCCGGTGCCCATTCGGGTCTCGAGCGGCTTCTTGCTGATGGGCTTGTCGGGGAAGACCCGGATGTACAGCTTGCCGGCACGGCGCAGGAAGTGCTGCGCCGCGATGCGGCCCGCCTCGATCTGGCGGCCGCTCAGCCACACGGTCTCGAGCGACTGCAGGCCGTAGTCGCCGAAGGCGACGTAGTTGCCGCGCGTGGCGTTGCCCTTCATCTTGCCGCGCTGCTGCTTCCGGTACTTGACTCGCTTGGGCATCAGGCTCATTGCCGGTTCCTCAGGTCAGGTGCTCTGTGTCGGATCTTCGTGGTGGGATGCTGCGGGGCTCAGCGCCGGCCGCGCGCACGTGCGCGCCCGCCCGCTGCGGAGGACACGTACTCCTCCTGCTCGCCCGCCTTGTAGACGCCCTTGAACACCCACACCTTGATGCCGAGGGCGCCGTAGGTGGTGATCGAGTGGGCCACCGCGTAGTCGACGTTCGCCTGGAGCGTCGACAGCGGGATCGAACCGAGGCGCGTGTCGAGCGCGCGGCTCATCTCGGCGCCGCCGAGGCGGCCGGAGATCAGGATGCGCACGCCCTTGGCGCCGTTCTGCATCGCGCTCTCGCAGCGCTGCTTCACGAGGCGGCGGAAGTTGGCGCGCTTCTTCAGCTGCTCGCCGATCGTCTCGGCGATCAGTCGCGCGTCGATCTCCGGGTTTCGGACCTCGACGACGTTGATGACGACCTTGCGGCCCGTCAGGCCCTGGAGCTCGTTGACGAGCTGCTCCTTGCCGGAGCCCTTGATGCCCAGCACCTGGCCGGGGCGCGCGGTCTTGATCACCACGGTGAGCTCCTCGCGGGTGCGCTCGATGTGGATGTCGCTGACCGCGGCGTAGGGGGGCGTGCGGTTGAGGCGCTTGTCGAGGTACGCGCGGATGCGGAAATCCTCGACGAGCAGCTCGCCGAAGAGCGCCTTGGGCGCGAACCAGCGGCTCTTGTGCGCCTCAGTGACGCCGACGCGGAATCCGAATGGCTGGACCTTCTGTCCCATGGGTGGCTCCTAGTTCAGTCTCGCTCGCCCACGGTCACGCTGATGTGGCTCGTGCGCTTCATGATGGGGTGGGACCGGCCGCGGTCCTTGGGCTGGAACCGCTTGATCGTCGGCCCCTCGTCGACGGACGTGGACACGACCTCGAGGCGCGCCACGTCGGCGTCGCGCTCCTGGGCGTTGGCGATCGCGCTCTTGAGGACGGCGCGCACGAAGCTGGCGCCGCGGCGCGGGCTGAAGTCGAGCGTCGCGAGCGCGGTGGCGATGTCCTTGCCCCGGATCATGTCGATCACGAGACGGGCCTTGCGCGGCGCGATGCGGCAGAACTTGTGGCTTGCGGTGTAGCTCATGGCTTCTCCGGTGTCGGTTCAGGCGGGATCAGGCTGGCGCCTTCGTGCCGCCGTCGATGCCTTCCTTCTTGTTGGTGTGGCCCTTGAACACGCGCGTGGGCGCGAACTCGCCGAGCTTGTGGCCCACCATGTCCTCCGTGACGAACACCTCGGTGAAGCCGCGGCCGTTGTGGACCTGGAATGTCGTGCCGACGAACTCCGGCACCACGGTGCACGCGCGCTTCCACGTCTTGATCGGCGTGCGCCGCGCGGACGACTGCGACTTCTCCACCTTGCGGTAGAGCTTCTCGTCGACGAAGGGGCCCTTCTTGAGTGATCTGGACATCGTGTGTTCCTCGTGTTCTCGTGTGGCTCAGGCTCAGAGGACGAGCTGGCCGTAGCGGCGGCTGAAGCGCCGGCGCAGGATCCGCTTGTCGCTGGCCTTGCCGCGGCCGCGCGTGCGTCCGCCCTTGGCCTTGGTGTTGCTGGCGTTCGATGGGGTCTGGCCGCCCTTTGAGCGGCCTTCGCCGCCGCCGTGCGGGTGCTGGTGGTGGCTCATCGCCATGCCGCGGGTGCGCGGACGGCGGCCGAGCCAGCGGGCGCGACCGGCCTTGCCGAGCTTGACCAGCGCGTGGTCGGCGTTGCCGACCGCGCCGATGGTGGCGCGGCAGTCGAGCGACACCTGCCTGATCTCGCCCGAAGGGAGCACGATGGTCGCCCAGCGGCCTTCCTTGTTCGTGAGGCGGGCCGCCATGCCGGCGGAGCGCACGATCTGGCCGCCCTTGCCGGGCTCGAGCTCGATGTTGTGGAGCTCAAGGCCGGTCGGGATGTGGCGGATCGGCATGCAGTTGCCGGGACGCGGGTCGATGGCCGAGCTGCTGCTGATGACCGTGCTGCCCGCGACGAGGCCCTTGGGCGAGAGCATGTAGCGCACGCTGCCGTCCTGGTAGCGCACGAGCGCGATGTGGCAGGAGCGGTTGGGGTCGTACTCGATGCCCACGACGGTCGCCGGCATGTCGTCCTTGCGGCGCGTCCAGTCGATGAGGCGGTAGCGGCGCTTGTGGCCGCCGCCCTGCTGGATGACGGTCAGCTTGCCCTGCGAGTTCCGGCCTCCCGTGCTGTGCAGCGGGCGGAGCAGGCTCTTCTCGGGCGAGGTCTTCGTGACCTCGGCATGCAGGTTGACCGAGGCGTTGCGGCGGCCGTTGGTCACCCTCTTGTAGACGCGGATCGGCATAGGTGTTCCTTTCGCTGCCTCTGGCTCAGAGCAGCTCGATCTTGTCGTCCTTGTGAATGCGCACGATGGCCCGCTTGGTGATCGCGCCCGCGACCACGCCGTAGCGGTAGCGGCGAGCGGCCGCCTTGCGCACCATCGTGTTCACGCCGATGACGCGCACCTTGTAGAGCTCCTCGACCGCGCGCTTGATGTCGGTCTTGGTGGCGCGGCGGTCGACCTCGAACGAGTAGCGGTTGAGGTCGTTGCTGCCGTGCGTGGCCTTCTCGGTCACGACAGGCGTGCGGATGACGGTGGTGGCGTCCATCAGTTGGCCTCCTCGCCGGCGGCGAAGCAGGTGCCCTCGATGAAGGACTGCAGCGAGCCCTTGTCGACGAGCACGTAGCGGTGGTTCAGCAGGTCAAAGGCGCTGAGCTGCTCGACGCGGGTCGTGCCCACGCCGTCGATGTTGCGGGCCGAGAGGCGGGCGTTCTCGTTGGTGCCCGCGGTGACGACCAGGCAGGACCGGTCGATGCCCAGCGCGCCCATCATCTTCGCGAACTCCGCCGTCTTGGGCGCGGCGAAGTCGAGCGCGTCGATGCACTTGACCTCGTTGTCGACGAGCTTGGCCAGGAGCGCGTTGCGGTTGGCCAGCCGGCGCATCTTCTTCGTGAGCTGGGTGCGGAAGTCCTCGCGCGTGCGGGTCTTCGAGAACGCCACGCCGCCGCCCTTGCGGTTGGGGACGCGCGACGCGCCGACTCGGGCGTTGCCTGTGCCCTTCTGCTTGTAGAGCTTGCGGGTCGATCCCTCGACGGAGCCGCGGCTCTTCGTCCGGGCCGAGCCCTGCCGCTGGTTGCCGTGGGTGATGACGTATGCCTGCTTGAGCAGCGAGTACCGCACCTCGGGGCCGCCGAGAGTCGCGGGGTCGACAGTCATCGTGCCGACCTGCTTGCCTGCCTTGGAATAGACGGGTAGTTCGATCATGGGTTCATGTCCTCCAGCGGCTTGTGCCGCTCAGGTGCCTTCGGGCACCTGTCTCGCCTCCCCCTCGCAGCGCCACTCACTTCAGGCGATGCGCAGGGTTCGACTCGGATCTGTCAGTTAGGTCTTGTGGCGGTCGCGCGGTTCCGCAGTGGGCCTGCGCGACCCGGTGCCGCCCCACGCAGGGGCAGCGCCGTTCTCACGAGAGCTTCTTGGCCTTTCGCTTGTAGAGCCGACTCGCGGCTCGCACCATCAGGTAGCCGTTGTTGGGTCCGGGCACCGCGCCCTTGACCACCAGCAGGTTCCGCTCGGGATCGACCGAGATGACGTCGAGGCTGCGCACCGTGACGCGCTCGTTGCCCATCTGGCCAGCCATCCGCTTGCCCTTCTTGATCTTCGCGCCGTGACCGCGGTCCGTGCCGTGGCTGCCGATGGAGCCGCCGGTGCGGTGCTTGCGCTCGGTGCCGTGCGAGGCGCACATGCCCTTGAAGTTGTGGCGCTTCATCTGGCCCGCAAAGCCCTTGCCCTTGCTGGTGCCGACCACGTCGACGTACTTGACGCCCTCGAAGCACTTCACGTCCACGGTCGAGCCGAGCTCGAAGCCGGCGGCCTCGTCGTCGGTGGCGCAGCGCATCTCGCGGTGGACGTGGCGCGGCGACACGCCCGCCTTGGCGTCGTGGCCGATCTGCGGCATCGTGCTGCGGCGCGGCTTCAGCTCGCCGAAGGCCAGCTGCACTGCGCTGTAGCCGTCGTTCTCGACGGTCTTGACCTGGGTCACTGCGCACGGCCCCGCCTCGATCACGGTGACGGGGATGTGGGTCCCGTCCGCCGTGTAGTGACGGGTCATTCCGATCTTGCGGCCAATGATTGCGGCGGGCATGGCGATTCTCTCTGGCTCTCGGGCAGGGCGCTCGGGTTCAGGCCTTGATCTTGACGAAGACGCCCGCGGGGACCACGAGGCGGTTCAGGGCATCGACGGTCTTCGAGTTGGGCTCGGTGATGTCGATGATGCGCTTGTGCGTGCGGATCTCGAACTGCTCGCGGCTCTTCTTGTCGATGAAGGGCGAACGGTTGACGGTGTAGGTCTCGCGCCTGGTCGGCAGCGGCACGGGACCTGCCACGCGGGCCCCGCTGATCTTCGCCTGCTCGACGATCTCCTTGGCGCTCGCGTCGAGCACCTGGTGGTCGTAGGCCTCCATGCGGATGCGGATCCTGCCGTTCATGAACGAGCGTCCTCGCTTGGGCCCAGTGGCGTGGGCCTGTGTCCTGCAGCAGCGGTCACGGATGCGGTCGCATCCCGTTCGCGCGGCACGCGCCAGCGACGAACGTGCCCCGGACTCCATCGGCTGCAGGACGCGACCGGTGGGTACGGGGCAGAACGGACTAGAGTAGTGAAATGACCGATCCTGTCAAGGGTTGGAACGGTGGGATGGGATGGCGCGGTTAGGATCTCGCGGCGATGAACCGGCGACATGACCGCCCCGCCACCCGCCGAAGGCCCTCTGGAGGGGTTGCCATAGGAATTGCGATCCTCCTCGCCACCGCTCCCGGGGCCCTCGGAAATCCCCAACCTATCCAAAGCGGAGCCACAACCCCAAAGGTTCCCAATAAGTCCAATAATAATGGCTCTTCAAGTCAGCAAGGCGTGGATCGAGGTGCCAAGGAAAGTCAGAAGAATCCGCCGAATGCTCGTCCATCCACAAGCCGCGATCGGGCACCCGTCTCCCCGCCGAGTGCTCCAGAAGTAAGTTCAGGATCTGCAAAGGGTTCCACACCGCGGCCCGCGGATGGCCTCGACCCGACCCCAAGCAGGCTCGAGAGCCTTGGGGTCACCCTCCGGATCCCCAAGGGTGCCCGTGTCACCAAAATCACGGGGGGCGCGATGCCGGTCTACGGCATCGACGACGGCATGGACCCGCCGCGGTTCAGGTTCCAGATGCAGCCGCTTGTCTCCGCCCTGCCGAAGCCAACCCCCGAGCTTCAGGTCCAGCAGTACCTCGACGCGGCCCGCGAGAAGGGGCAGGCGTTCACGATCCTGCGCAACGATGAGCGGACGATTGGCGGGCAGCCGGCCCGCCTGCTCTATACGTCCACCGACCTGGGCAACGGCGTCACCGCGATTCAAGGGTGGCTCGTCATCCAGCTCGGCGAGTTCGACTTCGTGGTGGCGTCGGTGATCTCCTCGGGCATCGACTTCCCCGCGGCCGATCCGCTCCTCGAACAGTGCTTCGCGACGATCGGCTTCGAGGACCTGCGCGCGATCGCCGCGGCGCGCAACGCGCGCGTGGAAGCTGGCGCGCGCATGCTCGCGGCGATCACTCCTGACATGATGAGGAAGGCCGCCGACGGATCGTGGCGGCTCTACCGCACGACTCGGCCAGATGCCTCCGGGGCCATGGCGGAGGTGGGCTACTACGAGGTGCAGGCCTCGCCCGGCAACCTCGAGGACGCGTCCTCTTCATCGGATGTGCAGCGCGACGAGCGCCGGGCGTCAAAGGGCGATCCCACGGGCATGCTGGTGACCGTGAGGGGCCGCACGGTGATCGATGCATCGCTCAAGCGCGTCGCCGACACCGACGCGCGGTTCTGGGTCTCGTGGGACCGCGGATCTGAGGCGTGGACCGTGCGCGTGACCGAGCGCGGCGGCGGTCCCGATCGCACCTACGGCCAGATGGGGCTGCGTACCGCGCAGGATGTGGGA
>JBIIIL010000063.1:0-11302 GCA_044234825.1 Phycisphaerales bacterium | reverse complement strand
GCCCGGCGGCACCGTGTCGCTCGCGGGATCTTCCGGGGCTGTCGCCGTGCGACCGCGACTTCTGGTGCTCGCCGCGGGTGCTGGCAATGCTGCGCTGCGCGCGCAGTTCGGCCTCGCCCGGGGCCTGATGCAGCTGCGGCCGCTCCATCAGGCCATGGTGCGCGGCCCGCTCCCGGAGCTTCATGGCCACTGCGTCGATGGGCTTGCGACGCGCGTCACCGTCACCAGCGCAAGCGATGCGTCCGGAGGGCGTGTCTGGCACATCGGCGGCAAGCTGGCCGAAGAGGGAGTGGCGCGCGATCCGAAGGCGCAGCGCGCGTTCGCGCTCGCGGAGATGCGATCGGTGCTGCCCGGAGTCGACTTCAGCCGATGCGCATGGTCCACCTACTCGGTCAACCGTGCAGAGCGCGAGCAGCCCAAGGGCCAGCGGCCGGAGGATGCATGCGTCGAGCCAGCCGAGGCGGACGGGATTCGCATCCTCACCGTGTGGCCCACCAAGATGGCGCTCGCGCCAGTCGCGGCGGACATGGTGCGCGAGCTCGCAGGCGCTCCCGCCTGCGCAGGCGGGACCCCTGCCATCGAGGCTGCCCTTGCCGGATGGGACCGCCCGCATCCAGCCCCTGCGCCCTGGACCGCGACAGCCGAATGGGTGCCGACGGCGGAGATCGGCACGTGAGGCGAAGGCACTTCCCGGCACTCGGCCGCGATGTGGCGCCGATCGCATTTGGCTCCTTCAAGATCGGCCGCAACGAGGGCATCAAGTACGCGCAGGGGTACCCGCTGCCGTCGCCGGCGGAGTCGCGCGAACTGCTCGATGCGGTGTGCGAGCTCGGCATCGACATCATCGACACCGCGCCCGCCTACGGGCTGGCGGAGTCGCGCATCGGCCAGGCGCTGATGGCCCGGAGGGGGTCGATCGCCATCGCCACGAAGGTCGGCGAGCGCTTTGCGCATGGGCGCAGCGAGTATGACTTCTCGAGGGGCGCCGTGGAGCGCAGCCTCCGCGAGAGCATGGCTCGGCTCTGCACGGACCGGCTTGATGTGGTGCATGTCCACTCCGACGGGTCCGACCTCGCGATCCTGCGCGACGGCGGCGCCGTCGACGCGCTGGAGGCGGCACGTGCAGGCGGGATGATTGGGGTCGTGGGCTTCAGTCCCAAGACCGCGGAAGGCGCCATGGCCTGCCTCGGCGACCGCCGCATAGGCAGCCTCATGCTCGAGTACCACCCGCGCGACACGTCGATGGCGGCGGTACTCGACAGGTGCCTTTCGCAGCAGGTGGCTGTGCTCGTGAAGAAACCTCTCGCCTCGGGAGCGATTGCGCCCTCGGAGGCGATCCCCTTCGCGCTCGCGCACCCGGCCGTCACGAGCGCTGTCGTCGGCTCGCTCCGTGCCGAGCACCTGCGCGACATCGTCCGTATCGCCGGCACGCTCTGACGCGCGCGTTCGGTCGTGCCGCACGGTGCCGCCGCACGTTGATGAGGCCAGGGACGTCGCGCGGCCCGTCAAAGCAGACCGCGCCTCCCGCGCCATGGCTCGCGCCACGATGCAGGAGGCGCGGGTGCACCTCATCGGGATGCGGAGGGCCCTCAGGCCGTCGGGATGACGAGCTTGGTGCCGACCTTCAGCTTGGCCGGATCGCTGCCGATCGCGTCCTTGTTCGCGTCATAGAGCCTCTTCCACGCGCTCTTGCTTCCGAGGTAGCGCTCGGCGATGGCCGCGAGCGTCTCGCCCTTGGCCACGGTGTGCGTGGACCCGGTGGGGCGTGCAGATGCGCTTGCCCGCTCAGGCACGGTCGTGGCCTGGCGCGCGACCGCACCATCGGTCGGGACCTTGATGACCTGACCGACCTTGAGCCGCGACGGATCGACGCCTGGGTTCGCCTTGGCGATCACCGTCCACTTGCGCGTGTCCTTGTAGAGGTCGCCTGCAATCGTGCTGAAGGTGTCGCCCGCCTTGATCGTGTAGCTCGTCGTGCCGGCGGTGGCGGCCGGTGCCGGCGACGTCTTCGACACGGCGGGCGGCGTGCCGACCGTCGAGGGCGGATTGATGGAAGGCGTGGCCGGCGTCGTCGGCATCGAGGACGCCGTGCGGTCCGGCGGCAGGATTCGGGACGGGCTGCCGGCTGCGGTCGAGCTCGTGGTCGTTCCGGGCGGCGCGATCACCGGCGCGAGCGACTGCGTCATGCCGCTTGCCGCGCCGGTCGCAGGTGCGCTGCCCGTGGTGGCGAGCCCCTGTGCGCCGGTCGTGGCCGTCGTGGACTGTGTTGGCGATCCGGGGGGCATGCTGCCGGCCGCGGTGCCCGGACGGGTGAATGCCGCGTCAGGCGGTACGGCGCCTGAGCCCATGGTCGTCCCGCTGGCGGGACCCATGGTGAGCGTCTGCGGGACCGACGCGCCTGGGGCGATCGGGTCGCTGATGCGCCCGGTCGCCGAATCCGTGCCGCCCGCATCCGTGTCGCGCGACGCTGTGGTGCGCTTGGGCGAGCTGAAGGCGTAGTAGATGCCGGTAAGCGCGAACAGCGCCACAACGGCGATGATGACGATCTTGGCTCCGCGATTCATTGGTGGACCTCCATGTCCTGTTGGATGTGAACGAGCGTGTTACGCCGGATCGGGTGCGGGTTCCGATGCGGCGTCGACCGATCCCGCACGGGTCGCCTCGCTGCGGTCCTCGCGCCTGACGTAGGTCAGGGGTGCGGCGACCACGACGGAGCTTGCCGTGCCGGCAATCAGTCCGACGATGAACGTGAAGGCGAAGGGACGGATCCCCGAGCCTCCATAGAAGAAGAGGATTCCCGACGTGATCAGCACGGTGCCGCCCGTGAGGAAAGTCCGGCTGAACGTCTGGTTGATGCTGTCGTTGACGGTCCTGTACCCCGCGTAGAGCAGCTTGCCCTTGTTCTCGCGGATGCGGTCGAGGATCACGACCGTGTCGTTGAGCGAGTAGCCGATGATGGCGAGCAGGCCCGAGATGACGTTCAGGTCGATCCTGAAGTCCTCGATGAAGGTTGACCGGCCGAAGGCGGAACCGGTGAACCGCAGCGACAGCGCAAGCGCGCCGAGGCAGCAGCACAGGTTGAACACGAGCGCCACCACCGTAGCCACCGAGTACCGCAGGCTGTTGAACCTCAGCCAGATGTAGAGCAGCATGCCGATCAGGCTGAGCGACACTGCCACGATTGCGGTCGCAGCGAGGTTCTCCGCGACCTTCGGGGAGAAGCTGCTGACCTGGTCCACGCTGAGCTTCTGCGAGAAGGCCTGCTGAACGAGGCTCCACTCGGGCCCCGCCAGCAGGCGTGTCCATGTGGCCGCATCGACCTTCGACAGGTTCGCCGCAGGGTCGTTGACGAGCACCAGCAGCGACGTGCACTTCCCGTCCGGCGCAGTCGCGACCGGAAGGATCTCGAACGCGCGCGCCGAGATCGCCGAGAAGTCGGGCTGGCCGCGCATGCGGGCAATCCTCGACGCCGCGTCGTCGACTGAGATCGGGGGCTGGATGCCATCCACCACGACGGCTGCGCCGCCGTACCAGTCGCGCAGCGACTCGGTCTTGCCGGGCATCCCGAGCAGGTCACCGAGCGTGTCGGAGAGCACAGGCTTCACGTACGCCGCATCATTGGCGTCGCCAAGGCCGCGGAACGTCAGGGGCATCACAAGGTCGAGCTCGGGCGCGAACTCGTTGGCCACCGCGGTGACCACCGGCTCCGTCAGCGTGTCCGCCTCGGTGAACGACGGCGGGTTGGCCAGCTTGATCTGGAACGACGTGGCCTGGAAGTCCGCCGTGCTCTCGCCGACCGTCAGCACCGTCGCGTTGCGGAGCTCGCGGACCGCCAGCGCGTCGGCGGGCGCCTTCTCGCCGATGGCGCGGATGCGGCGCTCGACGTCCGGCCGGGCGAGCAGCAGCTTGCCGTCGGAGCCTGCAGGCTCCCCCGCGGATGCCTTGCGCGTGGACATCGTCATCGCGATGCCGCCGCGGAACTCGGTGTCCAGCATCTCGCGGCCCGTCGAGACCGTGAGCAGGAGGCTCGCGGCCGCGAGCGCGCCTGCGCCGCCCCACAGGACCCACCGGATGCGGATCCAGTCGACATTCGGCCGCAGCAGCCGCATCAGGCCAGGCACGACCGTCGGCAGCATCGGCAGGCGCCGGATGCCGAGCGGCCCCGTGCACACGTCGAAGCAGACGCGCGACACGTACAGCCCCGTGAACAGCGTGGTCAGCGTGCCGATCATCATCGTGAGGCCGAAGCCCTTGACTTCGGTCGCGCCGAACTTGTAGAGCACCGCGCACACGATGAGGTTGGTGATGTTGCCGTCCACGATCGCCGAGAACGCCCGCTTGAACCCCATCTCGACGGCCGTCGTGAGCGACTCGCCGCGGTCCACGAGCTCCTCGCGGATGCGCTCGTAGATGAGCACGTTCGCGTCGACGGCCATGCCCATCGTGAGCGCCACGCCCGCGAGGCCCGGCAGCGTGAAGGTGCCGTCGATCGCCGCCATGATGCCGAAGATCATCAGGCCGTTGATCGCAAGCGCGATGCACGCGATGATGCCTGCGCCGAAGTAGTACAGCACCATCGCGATGCCCACCGCGACGGCGGACACGCCGACCGCGGAGAATCCGCGCTCGAGGTTGTCGCGGCCGAGCGCAGGCCCGAGCATGCTGACCGACACCGGCTCGGGGCGCAGCTTGGCCTCGAGCTCGCCGCCCTGAAGGACGCGGGTGAGGTAGTCGATGTCCTCGGGGCTGAAGTTGCCCGAGATCTGGCCGCTCGCGTTGATCTGGCTCTGCAGCGTCGGCGCGCTGTAGATCTCCCCGTCGAGCACGATTGCCATCGGGCGGTTGATGTTGGGGCCGGTCAGGCGCCCCATGAGCTGCCCGCCCGCCTGGTCAAGCTGGAAGGCGACCGCTGCGCGGCCGAGCTGGTCCTGCGAGGGGAACACGGACTTCATCGCCCACTGGCGACCGCCGAGGTGGTCGAGGCTCATGGCCTCGGTGGTGTAGAGCAGCACCCAGACATTGCCCTCGTGCGATGTGGCGATGAGGTCGCGCGCCCGCATGAAGGTCGCGGGATCGGCGCGGAGGGCGTCCTGCTCCTGCGGGCTCTCGGCAAACTGCTTGATGCTGTTGATGCGGAACCAGCGTGCCACCGGGGAGTCCGTGCCGTCGGCGCCACGCTCCTTCAGCTGCGTGACCAGGTCCTGGACGTTGACGCCCTCTGGAGATGCCGCGGACACCGGGATGTGGAACTCGAGCACGCCCGCAGCGCGCATGAGCCGCTTCAGGTCCTCCGGATCGTCGTAGCCGGTCACCACCGCCGCATAGTCGTCGTAGGACTTCACAAGCCCGTCGATCTGCGGCGCGAAGTCGGGCACCAGTGCCTTGAGCGACTGGATCTCGGCCTCGCGCGGGCTTGGACCGGTGGCCACGTCGCCTGTGGCGCTGACGCGTATGCGGCCCCGCTCGTCCCGAAGCGGCGGACGCTCGGTGGAGAGCTGCATCGCCCGCTTGAGTCGCTGCACCGGCACGCTCGTCGCGAGGACCTGCTCGAAGAGCCTCTTCTCGTCGATCTCGGCCTGCGCGAGCCGCTCCTCCTCCGCCCCGCGCTCTGGGGCACCCTGCGGCATCGACGCCAGCTTCTCGCGGCCCGCCTTGGCGGCGTCGTGAGCGGACTGGAGCTTGGCAAGCATGTCGCGGCGGCTGCCGGCCGCCGCATCTGCCGCGGCTGGGGCGGCGGGCGCAAAGTCCATCGCCTTGCCTTCGGCGAGCGCTCGCTGCAGCTGCCGGGCGGTCACTTGCGTGCGCGCACCGAGCTGCGCAAGCGTCGCGTCGTACGTGTCGCCGAGGGCCTTCACTGCCGGCGACGGCAGCGGCATCACCACCTCGATGCGGTCGGCGCCCTGCGGCTGCATCGAGATGTCGAGCACGCCCTGCGGGTTGACGCGGCGCTTGAGCGAGTCGATGACCTGCGCGAGCACGCGCTGGCTATCGGCGCCCTCCGGCATCTCCACCGAGTACACGAGGCTCACGCCACCTCGCAGGTCCTTGCCGATGCGGATGCGCTTGTCAGGCGGCCAGACCTCCCAGAGGCAGATCGCCACGACAGCGAGCGTGAGGAGGACTCCAGTGAGCAGCTTCGATTTCATGTGATGCCTGGTCGGATGAGCGGGCGTTTGTGCGGTCTGTCGGGACGCGTCAGCGGGACTGCGCCTGGGTGTCGCCCGACACGGTCGATGGCGAGGGGTTGGCGTCGAGGATCTGCACGATCGCGGAGCGCGCGAAGGTGATCCGGAGGTTGTGGCTCTCGTCCACCTTGAGCGTGACCGTGTCAGGCTTGAGCTCGACGACGGTGCCGATGATGCCTCCGGAGGTCTGCACCTTGTCGAGCTTCTTGACCGAGTTGAGCAGCGCATCGCGCTTCTTGCGCGCGCGCCTCTCGGAGAGCGGCACGATCACGAACAGCACCACCGCAAACGCGACGATCATGAGGAGGAGGCCGGTGCCTCCGCCTGCGTCAGCCGGAGGCGCTCCGGAAGGAGCCGCGCCGGGCGCGCCCTGTACAGCCGTTGGTGCGGGAGCTGCAGCCTCGCCAGGCAACGGCGGTGCGGCATCCTGCGGCGATGCCACAGAAGCGATAACGACGGGTATCTCGAATGTCATGAGTGCTGGCCGCCCTGTTCTTCCTCTTGCGCGCCATGCCCACCCACATCCGTGCGGGTGCAGGGCCACGAATCTCGGACCTTGGGAAGCGTACCAAGTTGCAGCGCGTTGCGGATGTCGGCCATGAGGCGCTGGTACAGGCGGATGTTGTGGAGGCTCACCAGGGTCGGGCCAAGCATCTCCTCGGCCATGAACAGGTGGCGGATGTAGGCCCTGCTGAAGCCTCCGCCACAGGCCTCGCAGTCGCAGTCGGACTCGATGGGCCGGGGGTCCTCCGCGTGGCAGGCGTTCCTCAGGCGGAGGCTCCCGTCCCGGGTGAATGCGTAGGCATTCCGCCCATTGCGGGTGGGCAGAACGCAGTCAAACATGTCGATGCCAGCCTCCACAGCGGCGAGTATGTCCCGCGGATACCCCACCCCCATCAGGTATCGGGGCCGGTCGGCCGGGAGCAAAGGCGCGGTGTGGGCGACCACCGCATCGATCGACGCCGTCGGCTCTCCGACGGCGACGCCACCGATGGCGTAGCCGTCGAGGTCGTGCGCGCACGTGCGCTCCACGCTCTCGGAGCGCAGTGCGAGGTCAGTCCCGCCCTGCACGATCCCGAACAGGGACTGGTCGGGGCGGGTGTGCGCCCGGATGGACCGCTCGAGCCAGCGCAGCGTCCGCTCGTGCGCATCCCGTGCACGCTTGGCCAGGGCGTGGGCATCCGGCGCTGGTGCCCCGCTGCCCCTTCCCGCCGAGGACGGACCCGTCGCGGGCGGGCAGTCGTCGAAGGCCATCGCGATGTCGGCGCCGAGCGCCTGCTGCACGGCCATGCTCGACTCCGGGCCCAGGTGCACCGTGGCGCCATCGATGAAGCTGCGGAAGGTCACGCCGTCCTCATCGAGCGCATTGATGGCGCTCATCGAGAACGCCTGGTAGCCGCCGGAGTCCGTGAGGATCGGGCCATTCCATCTCATGAACTCGTGCACTCCGCCGAGTCGCGCGATGCGCTCGTGCCCCGGCCGCAGCAGCAAGTGAAAGGCGTTGTTCAGGATGCACTGCGCTCCGGTGCCGTGCACCTGCGATGGAGTCAGCCCCTTCATCGCGGCAGCGGTCGCCACCGGCATGAACGCCGGTGTCTCGAAGGCACCGTGAGGTGTGTGGATCCGGCCCCGGCGCGCGCCGGTTCCGCCGTCGGTTCGGATCAGCTCCAGGCGAACGGCGCGCGGGCGAGTCATGGCGAGTCGATGTCGTGACGCCCTGCCCGCATCAGTTCAGCGCCTGCTCGCGTCCTTGAGGATGCGGCGGTCCTCGTCGCTGAGGCTGTCGAGGCCATGCTCCGAGACCTTGGCGAGCACGCGGTCCAGCTGCGCGTCCTCCACCGCCCTGCGCGACTGGCGCTCGGCCGCCACGCGCGCCGCGCGCCGCGCGCCACGGCCAGTGACGCTCTCGCCCGCGCGACCGAAGAAGTCGAAGAACCCCTGCAGTCGATCGGGGCGCGCGATGAGCCACCATCCCGCGATTGCCCCGCCAAGGTGCGCGGCCTCGCCGCCCGCATTGGATCCGAGCTTCGCGCCCCCGAGGATCACGGTGCCGACCGCCACGATCACGAGGCCGTAGGCCAGCGTCTTGAGCCGCATCGGGATGATGAAGAAGAGGAGCACCGTCGCGTTGGGCATGATCCGCGCCGAGGCGATGAGGATGCCGAAGATGCCTGCGCTCGCGCCGACCAGCGGCGTGTACGGATCGTTGAAGAGGAGCCCGGGCACCAGGGGCTTCCCTCCGCTTGCCTCCATCACCGCGAATCCCGCCGCGTTCAGAACGAGGTAGAGCAGTGCGCCCGCGATGCCGCATATGAGGTAGAAGGCAAGGAAGCGACGCGAGCCGAGGAACCGTTCCACGATCGGCCCAAAGAAGAACAGGCCGATCATGTTGAAGATGAGGTGGTTGAGGTCTGCGTGGCAGAACTGGAAGCCGATGAACCTCCAGACCTCGAGTCCCGCGAAGCCCATGCCCGGCGTGTCCGTGTAGATCGCAGTTGCCGTCGAGAAGGAGAGCCACTTCCGCATTGGCGGCGTGGACTGCAGCTGCATCCGCACGATCGTCTCAAGTCCCCGCGGGGTCTGGGCCACGACGGGCTGCTCTGCCGAGGCGCTCCGCGAGGGGCTCTCGTCCGTGCGCACGACGCGGTACTTCACGGTGCCGTTTCGCACGCCATCGAGGAGCGCTGGGTCACCGACCCACGTGGTGCCGACGACCTGCCATGTGCGGGGCAGGAATGCGTCCACCACAAACACGCCGACGCAGAGCGCGATCAGCCAGGTGGTGACCGACCAGGTCCCGCGCGATGCGGTTCGCTCGCCAGGGTTGCGCCAGTACTCGCGGTCCATGCTGCCCATCGAGGCGGAAGGGTAGCCGCCGTGGGTCAGCGCGCGGACGGCGGGTCGTCATCGGGAGCGCCGCCGCGGGATGCGTCGCCCGATGGGGGCGCACCCGGCGCAGTGCCGTGCGCCTGCTCGCTGCGCCGGCGTGCCGTCGCGCGCGCCAGCACGCGCTTCTCCTGCACGCTCAGCGCACCCATGCCCAGGCGCGCCACCTTCTCGAGGATTCCGTCGAGCGCCGCATCGTCCTCGCGCGCCTGCTGCGATGCCCGCGCAGCGGCGCGTGCCCGCGAGGAGGCTGTGGCGTCAGCGACGATCGTGGTCCACAGGCCCACGCCAAGCATGCCCGGGCGGATGCCCATGGCCCTTGCCCCGGCCGTGCTGGACCCCACCGCAACCGCACCGCAGAGCATCGACAGGATTGATCCGAACGCAAGGCCCGCGATCGCGATGGCGATCCCCGAGATGATCCCGAGCATGGCGCTGGCGCGCATCGCGCCATCCCTGCCCAGCCACGGCTCGAGCGCCGCCTCGACCACGCGGCCACCCGCAAAGGGATGCGCCGGGATGACGCTCGCGGCCAGCAGCGCAATGTTCGTCCAGTGGACGAGCCACAGGGTCGACCACAGCCGCTCTGCGCCCAGTTGCTCAAGCGGGCTGGTGCTCCACGGGCTCGGCAGCGCCACGTCCCACCTGTCGCTGTGGCTCATCAGCGCGATGCCGAGTGCGGCAGCGACGCAGACGGAGGCAACAGGGGCCGCAAGAGACGCCGCCAGCCGTGTCGACCATGGTCCGGGCGTGTCTCGCCAGCTGAGGCCGCCTGCGGGCCAGATGACCATGGGGCCGGGCCGCGCACCGCCGCGCCGCGCCGCCCACTCGCGCGCACCGTCGGCAAGAAGCGACAGCCACGCAAGCGTCACCATCGCCACAAGCATCTGCGCCATGGTCGGAGGCAGCGGGCCAGAAGGGCCCGGCCGGATCACGCGCAAGCACTGCAGCAGCACGAGCGCCAGGAAGGACGCATGGATGCGCACCGGAGTGCGGCCAAGCGCCAGGAGCGGCGCGGACCAGGTCCACGGCCGCGCAGGATCTGCCTGCACGCCATCGAGGCTGCCCGCTGCGAGGGCGCGCGGCGCATCGTCCGCGACAGCGTCCGCATCCGCGCCCGGGCGTTCAGGACGCATGGCCCGACAGCCCCAGGAGCGCCCACGCGCTGATGGTCTTGCCGTCGCGTATGGCGCCGGACCTGATGCGTGCCGCGAAGTCGGCCGCGCTGCTGAGAAGGACCTCGATGCGCTCGTCGTCCTGGAGGCGCTGCCCCATGTGGGTCAGGTCAGTGGCCACGAAGGCATGCATCGACTCGTCCGCAAATCCTGGGGAGGTGAAGAATGTCCCGAGCCGCTCGATTCGGCCTGCGCTGTAGCCGGTCTCCTCCAGGAACTCCCGCCGCGCGGCATCTGCCGGATCCTCGCCGCGCTCGAGCTTGCCTGCGCAGAACTCCTCGAGCCACTCGCCCACCGCGACCCGGTAGTTGCGAATCGACACGAGGCGCCCATCGCCGAGCACGCCGGCCACGCAGACGGCCCCGGGATGGCGGACGATGTGGCGCGTGGCACGTTCGCCGGAGCGGGTCGGCACGAGCAGCCGCTCGACGTCGAAGATCGGGCCGCTCAGCACAATGTCTCGGGGTGCAGCCGGGTTCGCGTGCGCCATCCGCGCAGGATAGGAGCGGGTCGTAGCATGACCGGTCTATGCCTCTTGAGGACACGCCAGTCGCGGTGCCGGAGGCGATGCGGGTGCAGTCGATCACCAAGCGCTTCGGTCGCCTTGAGGTGCTGCGGGCCCTCTCGCTCTCCTTCCCGCGCGGACAGACGACCGTCGTCATGGGTCCCTCGGGCTGCGGCAAGAGCGTGATGCTCAAGCATCTGGTGGGCCTGCTGCGGCCTGACTCCGGAGAGGTGTGGTTCGGGTCCGTGCGCATCGATGCGCTCGGCGAGCGCGGGCTCGGACCGGTGCGACGGCAGATCGGGTTCCTGTTCCAGCAGTCCGCGCTGTTCGACTCCATGAGCGTCCACGACAATGTGGCCTTCCCGCTGCGCGAGCATGGGGTGCTCGAGCCGGCCGAGGTGGACCGCCGCGTCGAGCGGGTGCTTCGGCTTGTGGGTCTCGAGGACACGCAGGAGCAGATGCCGGCAGAGCTGTCGGGAGGCCAGCGCAAGCGCATTGCGCTCGCGCGGGCGGTCGTGCTCGAGCCGCAGGTGGTGCTCTACGACGAGCCC
>JBIIIL010000285.1:0-2909 GCA_044234825.1 Phycisphaerales bacterium | reverse complement strand
CGTGACGATCCCCGGCAGGTCATGCGCGACCTTCGATGCGACCAGCCCGCCCTCCGAGTGTCCGACGACGAGCACCTTGCGCGCGTCGACGACGGGAGTTTCCCGAGTGGCACGGATCGCTGCGACGACGGCTTCCGACCACCGCTCGAGCGTGTGCTCCTTGCTGAATGACTCGGGCGGGGGCGCTTCGCCTGCATCCGGGTCGAGGAACTTGACCGTCGGCTTCTCGACGACCATCGTCACCGCACGGCCTCCGAGTGCCTCGGGAATCACCGAGTGGCCGCTGAGGTCCAAGACCTGCCGGGTCTTCGGATCCTTCTCGAACAGTGAGTGACATCCCGAGCCTTGGACGAAGACCACGAGCGGCAGGGGCGTGGTCTTCGCCGCTTCGGGGATGTACAGGTAGAACTCGATCCGGCGTCCGAAGCGATCGACGGTGAAGTTCCGCTCGCACGGGAGCCCGGGGACAGGTCCCGCGCGCTCGAGGCGGTCGGCCCCTTGCGGGGGCGTGGCCTGCCCGATGGATGCGCACGCGGCGAGCCCGGACAGCCAGAGAAACATGAGCGCTGCGAGGAGTCGATGCATGGAGAGATCGCTTCGTACCGAAAGGAAAATCCGGGGTGCTCCCGTGCGTCCACCGCCGGGAGTCAATGACGGTGCGCCGAAGCGACCGGACCGGCAGAACATACCCTGCATCCCGCAGGAACTCGACCTGTGGGCTCGCTGCCGTCAGCCGGTCCACAGGAGTTGCCCGTCCTCGGCGTTGAGATCTGCGCGGCGAGACCCAGCAACCTACTGGCGGCATCAGGACAGCTTCAGCAACATGTGATGCTGAGAGACCGACGAGCCATCCACCCGAAGCGAATCCGGCTCGGTTCCCCAGGTGATGAATCCAAGAGACTCGTAGAGCGCCCTTGCCGCAGTTCCCTCGCCTGAGACGCTGAGGGCCACCGAGTCGACGCCAGGCCAGGTTCGCGCTTGATGCACGCACGCCTCGACGACCGCACGTCCAAACCCGCGGCCACGATGGCTGGGGCAGACATAGACGCCCCAGATGCTCGAGCGGTGCTGCAGCTTCTTGCGTGTCTCGCGAATGATTCCCGCCATCGCCACGAGTCGTTCCAGCTGATCAGGATCGGCGATCGCAAAGACGGCACGATCGGGATTCCCAAGGTGCGCTTCCACCGCGGCAAGCTCTCGGAAGGCGCAGTCTTCTGGAGATGCCCCAAACGCCGTCGGCTCCGCAGAGAGAGCTTCGCGTCGGAGCGCGTGGAGGCGAGTGGCGTGCTCGTTCGTCAACCGCGTTGGGTGGTGCATGCGAGTCAGTATCCGGGCCGCTTCGTACGCCCGCAACTTTGGCGAAATGGAACGGTGCTCCCCATGCGGGGGGCTATGCGAGGTGAATCATCGTTCACCAGAGACAAATCAGGCGGAGAGACAAGGAGAGACAAACAGCGCGATTTGGCCTTCCGGCGTGCTTGGTCGCGCCGCGCGAGCTCGCACCAGGGACAACGAGAGACAACCGCCTGCTGACCGCCCATGCTCCGTTTCGCCGCTTCTCCGCCTCGAAAATGAAAGACGCCCCGGTCCACGGACCGAGGCGTTCTTCCTTCACCTGACGGGCGGCCGATTGTGGCGGCGACCCTGAATAGCGGGGGCAGGATTCGAACCTGCGACCTCCGGGTTATGAGCCCGACGAGCTACCAGGCTGCTCTACCCCGCAATCGAATCGTCAACTATAGCGCGCGCCGCGGAAGGCGTCAATCCACGCGTCCAGAGCCGGAATTGGAGGTCATCGACTTGGCCTTGTTGGCCGCAGCCTTCGCCATCTCCTTGGCCTTCTCGAGCCACCGCCTCGCCCACGCAAACTCGATCGCGAGGATCGCGAGGCCCATTGGGATGACGATGAACGCCGGCCCTGGCAGCACGATGAGCACGACGCCGACCAGCGTCACCGTGCCGCCGATCACCAGGATGACGATCTTGCGCGCCATCCTGTACGTCGAGTTGCTGCTCCAGTCGGCCATCACCGCAAGCGTAACCTTTCGGTCCCTATGCGACTCCTCGAACCTGCAACGCTCGGACCGCTTCGCCTGCGCAACCGCATCGTGATGGCACCTCTCACGCGCTGCCGCGCGAAGCAGCCGACCGATGCGCCGTGGTCGCTCAACGCCGAGTACTACGCGCAGCGCGCCGGTGCCGGCCTGATCATCGCTGAGGCATCGCAGATCTCGCTCGCCGCGCGCGGCTACCTGATGACGCCCGGCATGTACTCGGTGGAGCAGGTGGAAGGATGGCGCCTCGTCACCGATGCGGTGCACGCGAAGGGTGGGCTCATCCAGGCGCAGCTCTGGCACTGCGGCCGGATCTCGCACCGCTCCCTGCAGCCCGACGGTCGCGCGCCCGCGAGCTCGTCCAGCAAGCGTGCGAACGGCACCTGCCTCGCGTACGACGCGGACGGCAAGCCCGCACGCATGCCCTGCGACGAACCGCGTGCGCTCACGATCCCCGAGATTGCGGAGATCGTGGAGCAGTACCGCCACGCCGCTCAGTGCGCGAAGGAGGCTGGCTTCGATGGCGTGCAGGTGCACTCGGCCAACGGCTACCTGCTCGAGCAGTTCATGTCATCGGTGTGCAACGACCGCACGGACCCATACGGCGGGTCGATCGAGAACCGCAACCGCTTCCTGCTTGATTCGGTGCGCGCGGTGATCTCCGTGTGGGGCGCAGACCGCGTGGGAGTGCGCCTCTCGCCCAAGGTGCCGGGCGATGCGCCCAACCATGAGGGCTTCCCCGACTGGCGCGAGCAGTACCTCTATGCGATCCGCGCGCTGCAGGCCGAGGGCATCTGCTATGTCGACCTCGTGAACTACGCATGGGCACACGGGCTGCCGAGCTTCGATGAGGGA
>JBIIIL010000003.1:0-35695 GCA_044234825.1 Phycisphaerales bacterium | reverse complement strand
CGGCGAGCCGCAGATCGAGCGGTTTCGGCACTGTGCTGCAGCACGACAGCGCCATCGCCGCGAACCGCATGGGCGGACCGGTAGTGGATCTCGACGGGCGTGTCGTCGGCATGAACATCGCGCGCGTGGATCGCACCAAGACCTATGCGCTTCCCGCGCAGGTCGTGCGCGAGGCCGTGCAGCGCCTGCTCGCGGAGGCTGCCCACGCGACAGGCCCGTTGCCGCTGCGAGACCCTATGGAGAGCGCGATTCCCGTCGTGGCCGGCGGCGGCCTGCTGCGGCTCGATGCGATGAGCGCTGCGCTGTTCGGCCACGGCCTTCAGTTCGATGCCGTGGATGGCGAAGGAGAGCGCATCATCGGATGGTCGACGGACCGCGACGCGGCGCGGTGGGTGGCGGAGCTGGCGGAGACCGGCACCTACGAAGTGTCGGTGATCCAGTCATGCCCAGAGCGCTTCGCAGGAGGCGCATTCGAGATCGATGTCGGCGGCGTGGCGCTCGCAGGCCAGGTCGCCGGCACCAGCGGCTGGTCCGATGCGCAGCGTGTGGTCGTGGGCCGGGTCACGGCGGAGCAGGCGGGCAGCGTGGATATCGCATTCCGTCCCAAGGGGGTGCCGACCCCTCCATTCATGGCGCTCCAGGCGATCGAGCTCAAGAGGGTTCCTGTCGAGGAGGGCCCATGAGCCATCAGAGCCTTCCCGACCACTGGCACATCCGATTCCTCGACCTGGCGGACCGGATCGCCACGTGGAGCAAGGACCCATCGCGCGGCGTGGGCGCAGTGATCGTGAGCCCCGCGCGGCAGGTGGTGTCCACGGGCTTCAATGGCCTGCCACGCAAGGTGGCCGACCATCCCGAGCGCCTCGAGCGGCCTGCGAAGTACGACCTCGTATGCCACGCGGAGCTGAATGCCATTGTCCAGTGCGCGTGCAACGCCGTGTCGCCGGAGGGATGCACGCTCTACTCGTCCTTCAGCCCGTGCGTGCAGTGCTCGCTGGCCATCATCCAGGCAGGGATCGCCGAGGTGGTCACGTATGACGTGATTGGGGGCGACGAGCACTGGCAGCGCTCGATTGGCCTCGCTCGCAGCCTGTTTGACGAGGCAGGCGTGCGCTACAGGACGTTCCCGAAGCCATCCTGACCGTGCCGCGGGCGCCCCGCCTGCGCAGGGGCTGCGTCGCGCAGGGTGCGCATGGTCACGGTGTAGCCTCGTGCGGATGCGCACCACATCGATTGCATGCGCCGCTGCCGCGCTGTGCACCGGCATCATCATCAGCCGCTCGCTGGCGATTCCTCAGGGCGCGGCGCCGGCGGCACCTGCCGCTGCGGCGCAGGCGCCTGCAGGGCAGGCGGCATCGCCAGCTCCATCACCAACGGAGGCATCAAACACCGCAGCCGATTTCGCAGGTGACGGTCTCCTGAGCAGGCTCGTCGGCACCTGGAGCGTGAAGGGCGTGGCGATTGCGCCTGATGGCGGCAAGACCGAGGGGTTCGCGGGCACATGCAGGTTCGGCCCCGCGATGGGAGGCACATTCCTCGGCGGCGATCACCTGATCACGCGCGGCGACAGCGCGCTGCAGATCCAGGACGTGATGGGATTCGCGGCGCCCGGCGGCTTCACGCGCAGCGAGATCACGAGCGGGGACCGCGCGCTGTTCATGTCGACGGGACGGTGGCAGGCGGACTCGCAGACCCTGTCGTTCACCACGGTCAACCCGCTCGTGACTCCTGATGGGCGGCCACGCTCGCTGCTCACGCTGTTCCGGTTCGAGTCCGATGACCGTGTGGTGTGGACCACGGCCTTCATCACCGATGGGCAGCCGTCGGGCACGGTCGAGCTGACGCTGTCGCGTGAGTCGCAGGTGCCGGGCGTCTCCAATCCCGATACGGCATTCGGCGCCCCGATGATGGCGGGCGGCATGCCAATGGGTGGCGCAGGGCAGGGAGCCGCCGCGCCCGGCGGCCAGCCCGGGAACTTCATAGTCCAGAGCCCAATGGGTGTGGCTGTGACAAGGCCTCCGCAGTCGATCGCGGAGACCCAGCAGGTGCTGCAGGCGATGATCAAGCAGAAGCAGCAGATGCAGGCGCAGGTGTCGACCATGCAGCAGCAGGTACAGGACATGTCGCGCAACTTCCACCAGGCCATGCAGCCCTGAACGCACGCGAGCCGATCCCATCGCCATGAGATCACCCACCCTTGCGATCATCTTCGCGTCGCTGTGCGCCGGCTGGTTCGGGGTGATGGCGACCGTAGCTGGCGCAGCTGGATGGACCTTCGCAAGCGTCAAGTCGACGGGTGTGGTCGTTGCCGGCACGGCAGCGACGCCGGACGCGGCCACGCGCGCAGGTGCGCTCGCGGCCATGCCATCAGGCGATGCATGGAGGTACGTCGGCGGCAACGTGGCGCGCCCGATGTTCCGCGCGGTGTCCTGGGGAAGCGTGGCGGTCATCGCGGTGCTGGGCATGATGCTCGCGATCGGCAGCCGTGCCACATTCGGGGGGCGCGCTGCGCGCATCGCATGGTGGGTGTTCATGGCGACGGCAGCGCTCCTGGCGCTGCAGGCGTGGACTGACCTCTCGAGCGAGCATCTCTACCGGGCGGTCTGGGACGGTTGGATCGCTGACCGCGCCTTTGACGATGCGGTGCGCGCCGCAGCCGAAGCCGCGCACGGGCGCGCGACGGTGGTGTACTCCGCGTCGGCGATCGCCATGGCGGCGCTCGGGGTCACGGGAACGCGCGCACTCGTGAGCCGCTGAGCGGCATCGCGGCGCCTCCGCTCCGTGCGGTCTCCGCGCTACCGCGCGGCGCGCCGCCCGATGCGCCGCCGATACCCTTCGCGCATGACCGGATCGAACTCGCCCGAGGCGCTGCCGCTCGCCGGCCGCCACGCGATGGTTGGCGGATCGACGCAAGGCATCGGGCGCGCATGCGCAGAGGCGCTCGCGGCGGCGGGCGCGTCGGTCACGCTGCTCGGACGCAACCCCGAAGGTCTCGCGGTCGTGAAGGCTGCGCTGCAGCGCCCCGCGGGCGACGCGCAGGTGCACCGGAGCGTGACCGTCGACTTTGCGGACTGGCGCGCGGTCCAGCGTGCCGCGGACGGACATGTGCAGGCACACGGCCCCGTGCACATCGTGGTGCACAACACAGGCGGACCGGCTGCCGGATTCGCAATCGACGCAGCGCCGGAGGATTTCGCGAAGGCCTTCGAGATGCACCTGCTGACGGGGCAGGCGCTCGTGCAGGCGTGCGCGCCGGGCATGCGCGATGCGGGCTACGGCCGCATCATCAACATCACCAGCACGTCGGTGCTGGTGCCGATTCGCGGTCTCGGCGTCTCCAACACGATCCGCGCCGCCGTCGCGAACTGGGCGCGCACGCTCGCGGGCGAGCTTGGCCGCTTCGGCATCACGGTGAACACCGTTCTGCCGGGCTTCACGCGCACCGCGCGACTCGAGGCGCTCTTCAAGGGCAAGGCATCGCGGGCGGGCACCACGGCGGATGCGATCGAGCGGGACGCGATCGCGCAGATTCCGGCTGGGCGGCTCGGCGGGCCAGAGGAGATCGCCGCGGCGGTGGCGTTCCTCGCGTCGCCTGCCGCGTCCTACGTCAACGGCGTGAACCTGCCCGTGGACGGCGGCAGGTCCGCGATGCAGTGAGGGACCCATGGCCCCGAGGCAGGTGATCGACATCTCGATGCGCGTCTCGCCGCGGCTGGCGGTGTTCCCGGGCGACACGCCGCTCACGCGCGAAGTGCTCCTGGACCAGCGCGATGGCGCCACCGTGACGCTGAGCACCAAGCGCATGACGGTGCACATAGGCACGCATGCGGATGCGCCGCTGCACTACGTGGTTGGCGGGGCGCCCATCGACCGGCAGCCGCTCGAGCTCTACTGGGGCATCTGCGAGGTGGTGCATGTGCGCGACCCGCTGCGCGCGCGAGGCGGTCGCATCGGATGGAGCGACATCGCGTGGAAGGGGCCTACGACGCCCCGCGTGCTCATCGGCACAGGCACCTTCGAGGATCCCGAGCGCTGGACCGATGACTTCGCCGGCCTCGAGCCGGACCTCATCGACCGCATGGCGGACATGGGCGTGCGGCTTGTCGGCGTCGACACGCCGAGCGTCGACACGGCGACAAGCAAGGATCTTCCGACCCATGCGCGATGCGCTGCACGGGGCGTGTCGATCATCGAGGGCCTGCGGCTCGATGGCGTGCTGCCCGGTCAGTGGGAACTGGTGGCGCTGCCGCTGTCGCTCGAGGGATTCGATGCGTCGCCGATTCGCGCTGCACTCAGGGAACTGCGCGACGAGGGTGTCTGAGCGGCGTGCTGGATGCCTTCGGCGTCGAACGCGTCGGTCCAGGCCTTGACGAACGCATCTCGGGTCGTGCAGTCGTTGTATGGAATGGTCGGGTCGAGCACGAAGAGCTCGCGGGCAAGCTGCTCGGCCCGGTCGCGGTGGCCAGCCTGGGCGAGCGTCGCGACAGCGCGCAGCAGCGGCACGATCGACACGGATCGTGGCGGGGGTGCGCTCTCCGTGTCCGCATGCTCCGCTGCCCACGCCGCCATGCGCGTGCGCACTGCGGCAGCCAGTTCCGCGTAGAGCTGGTCGGAGATCGGGTACGCGCAGAGCGGGCATGCGATGTCCCAGGCGCTGCCGTTCCACTCCGCAGTCACGTCCATGCCGGGTGTCAGCGCGCGCGAGACAAAGCCGTGTGTGCGGAAGGAGTGCATCGCAAGACCGATGCCTGAGGGAGGTTCGGGCCTCGGAAGCGTGCGACCGAAGGCGTCAAGCTCGTCGCTCTCGTGATCCGCCAGGATTGCCGCCCATGGCGCGATGGTGGCGCGCTCCGACACCATCACTGCAGAAGGCGGGGCATCCGGCGCGACGGTCACCAGCCAGGTGCCGCCAAAGCCGCCGCTGCCGCCCGAGTAGAGATCCACCACAAGGCGCGGTACGCCATCCCCAAGATCCGCGGGATTGACCCGCCAGACAGCGTTCTCTCCCAACGTGACGCTGCCCCTTGGCGACACCACTCGCAGGCGCTCCATGATGCCATCTTCAGGGATCGGTTCGGGGAAGCGGAGCGTCTCGGTGATGGCCACTGCGTCGCCGACGGTGGTCCGTGCCGTCCCCTCCCACGGGAAGAACCATGAGATCGCACGGGGCCTGCTTGCAGGATGCGCGTAGAGGCCGATGAGCGGAACGATGGCGAGCCATGAGCAGGACACCGCAGCGCGCACGAGGATCCGCCTCGCGCGCGGAATCGTGCGCTCCGTGACGGTCGTGTCCCCGCATTCGGAGCATGGTGCCGCGGGATTCTGCAGGCCGCGCAGGTCGAATCGGCACGCGGGGCAGCGAGAAGGCCCCGGGGCGAAGCGCCAGCGCGAGAGCAGCGTCAGTGCACCGCCAAGAAGGATGGCCGATCCCGCCGCCACCAGGAGCGCGTTGCTGACCCTGAGCGACTCGTGGATGTCCAGCATGACGTGACTGGCTACCGGGAACCTGCCCAGCAGATTGCCTTCACCTCGACGGCAATCGGCGTCGGCAGCGCCGTGATCCCGAGTGTGGTGCGCGTCGGATTGGGATTGCCCTCGCCGGCGAAGTACTCGGCGTAGATGCGGTTGTAGGTGGGGAAGTCCTCGCTCATGCGGGTGAGGAAGACGGTGACATCGACCACGCTGGTCCAGGGGAGGCCGCAGTCCGCGACGACGGCCTTCACGTTGTCAAAGCATGACCGGCACTGCGCGGCGATGTCGACTGCAATGACGGTGCCATGGGCATCGAGCGTGACTCCCGGAATGCGCGCGGTGCCGCGCTCGCGAGGCCCGATCCCGGACAGGAAGACGAAGTCGCCGACTCGCTTGGCGTGCGGGTATGCGCCGACGGGCTCCGGCGCGCGCGAGGAGTCGATCGACTGGGGATTGCGGGACGCGCTCATCGTGGTGCCTGGTCCTTCATGCCGATCTCGCCTGCCCGGGCCTCATGCCCGGACCGGCGTCACGACCACATGCGGCTCCGCGAAGAAGTGGAGCGCCTCGTGACCGCCTTCCCGGCCGAGACCGCTCGCCTTCACTCCGCCGATGGGCGCCCGCAGGTCGCGGGCCATCCATCCATTGATCCACACGGTGCCGCAGACGAGTGCATCGGCGATTCGGGCGGCGCGCGTGCAATCGTCCGCCCACACCGTGGCGCTGAGCCCGAAGCGGGTCGAGTTGGCGCGCTCGATTGCCTCTGAGTCCGCATCGAACGGGGCGATCGTGGCGACCGGACCGAAGATCTCCTCCTGGTCCGTGCGGCAGCCCGCGGGCAATCCGGCCATCAGCGTCGGCAGCAGGAAGGCGCCCGCGCGGACGCGCTCGGGCATTGCCGCGGGATCAGGTCGGATGCCGCCGCAGATGACTTGCGCGCCCTCGGCGCGCGCCGCAGCGATCGCCGACTCCACCTTGCCGCGGTGGCTGAGGGAGATCAGCGACCCGAACTGGGTGGACTCCTCAAGGGGGTCGCCCACCCGAAGCGCCGAGACCCGGCGCACGAGCGCCGCTGCGAGCGTCTCCATCGCGCTGCGCTCCACGAGGATGCGCTCCGCGCAGTGGCATACCTGGCCCTGGTTCGAGAAGAGCGCCCGCATCAGGCCGTCGGCGGTCGCATCGATCCTGTCGGGTGCGCACGCGTCGGCGAGCACGACGGCCGCATTCTTGCCCCCAAGTTCGAGCGCCATGCGGGCGAAGCGCGGCGCTGCCGTGCGGGCGATCGCCTCGCCGGTGGCTGTGCCGCCGGTGAACGTGATGCACGCCACGCGAGGGTCCGACACGAGGGACTGGCCCGCGACGGGACCGCGTCCGTGCACGATGTTCAGCACGCCGGCGGGAAAGCCGCAGTCGATCGCCCGCTCGGCGAGCAGATGCGCGGTGAGTGGAGTGACCTCGCTGGGCTTGCCGACCACGGTGCACCCGGCGGCGAGCGCAGGCGCGAGCTTCCACGTCAGCAGGTAGAGCGGCAGGTTCCACGGCGCGATGCACGCGGCGACGCCAAGCGCGCGTCGGGTCACCACGCTCCGGAATCCCGCCCCCTCGAGGGTGCCCGTCGTGAGCGGCCCGCCGGACTCCTCGGCGAGGTCCGCGAAGAACCTGAAGTTCGAGATGGCGCGCGGGATGTCCACCGTGCGCGCGAGCGAAATGGGCTTGCCGGTATCGATCGCCTCGGTGCGCGCGAACAGCTCAAGGTCCGCCTCGATCCGGTCGGCGAGCCGGCGCAGCGCGGCTGCGCGCTCGGATGCAGGGGTGCGTGACCACGCCGGGAATGCGCGGTGCGCAGCGGCGATGGCCTCGCCCACCTCGCGTGCGGTCGAGTCCGGGCACGAGCCGACCCGCACCTGCGCGGCGGGATCGATCACGTCAAGCGACGGACCGTGGCGATCGGTGAACCGGCCGTCGACCAGGTTGCGGACCTCGAACGACGCGACCGCACTGTGGTGAGTTGCCGTGGCCTGCATCAGTCAGATCCCTCCGTGCTGGCCATGGCCAGCTTGCGCGAGCCGCGGCCCTGCGCTGCGAGCATCAGCGTCGCGCCGCAGATGGCCACCATGCCGCCTGTCCACTGCCACCAGGTGAATCGCTCGCTGTAGAGAAAGTAGCTGGCGGCGCTGACCAGGAAGGGCTGCAGCTGCAGCACGCCGCTGGTGATCGCGACGCCGAGCTTCGCGATGCTGATGTAGTAGAAGACATGGCCGATCGCTATGCCGACGAAGGCCGAGAGGGCCAGCGAGGCGAGGACCTGCGGCGGCAGCTGAGGCACGTACGCGCCATGGTCGCGACCGAAGGCGAGCATGAGCGCGACGAGCCCGAGCGCGGTGAGCTGGCAGATCACGGCGAATGCGGTGATCGGGTGGTAGGAGGCCATGTTGCGCCGCACCGCCAGGCCGTATGCGCCGTAGCTCGCCGCCGAGAACACTGAGAGGGCGACACCGAGCGGCACGCTCCCGCCGGGCGGCGCGCCACGCCCGCCTTCGCCTCCAAGCAGGATCGGCAGGAGACCGGCGACCAGGAGGATCGCCCCGCCGAGGTACTGCCGGCTCCGGAGCACGCCGCGCTCCGCGGGAATCAGGAACCACGCACCGACGGCGACGAAGACAAGCTGCGTGCGGAGGCCGAAGGTGACCATGCCGGGGCCGACCTCGTGATGGGCTGCGGTGAACGCCACCTGCCCCGCGATGTTGGCGACCGAGGGGAGCAGCGCATCGCGCCAGATCCGCGACGGAAGCCGCCTCGTCCACCACGCGTGCACCACGAGCGGCAGCCAGAAGAGCGCGCTGGCGCCGTACCTCCACCCGTTGTTGGTCCAGAAGTCGACCGACTCCGAGAGGTCCCGCAGCAGGAGCGGCACGGTCGACCATCCCAGGAGCGTCAGGACGACCGTGACCGTGCCGGTTCCGGCGCCCGAGTGCGCGCGGCTCATCGCAGGGCCAGCCAGAGCGCGGCGCCCGCGAGCGACCCGACCGCCGCGGCGGATGCTCCGATCGCGCCGGCAAGGAGCATCCGGTCCTGCCGACGGCCCCGCGCCTGCGCCTGCGCGTAGGGCACGTTCGTGAAGCTCACGAGGTCATAGAGGGGGATGAAGCGGTCGCCGAGCGCCTCATGCAGCGCATGCTCGATGCGCTTCTTGGTGCGGAAGAGGCGGCTCGCGGTGCGGTCGCGCATCTCGATGAAGTTGTGCAGCGCCATGTCCGCGATCGCGTTGGCGTTGGGGATGCGCTGCAGCTGGTAGGCCTTCAGCGCGCTCGCGGTGTCCTTGCCATGCGCCTTGAGCGCATCGACGAGCGCGGTGACGTCCTCGAAGCTCGCATTGGCTCCCTGGCCGTAGAAGGGCACGATGGCATGCGCTGCATCGCCGATCAGCGCCACATTGCCTCCCACCTGCCACGGCGAGGTCCGGATGGTCACCAGCGAGCTGACGGGATTGCGGTCGAAGTCCGACTCGAGCGTGGGCATCAGCGGAAGCGCATCCCGGTAGTGGCGCGCAAAGTGCCCGAGCGCTGCGTTGCCGTGCGGCACGGCGGCGAACGAGTGCTCGCCCTCCCATGGCCAGAAGAGGGTGCACGTGAAGGAGCCGTCGGGATTGGGCAGCGCAATCATCATCGAGCCGCCGCGAGGCCAGATGTGCAGCGCGTCGGGGCGCATCGCCCACGGCGCATGCGCCCCGCTCGAGACGGCAGGGATGTGCAGCTCCTTGTAGCCATGGCCGAGGTAGGACTGCGAGTAGTCGAGCCGGTCGTTGCGCTGCATCGCGCCGCGCACCGCGCTGTAGGCGCCGTCGGCGCCGACGATCAGGTCCGCCGGGATGACCTCCGTGCGGCCGTCCGCATCCGCGAAGGTGGCGGCAGGCGCGCTGAAGTCGATGTCGGTGCACCGGCGGCCGAAGGCGACGCTCACGAACTCGTGCGCGTCGGCAGCCTTGAGCAGCGCGAGGTTGAGCGCACCGCGCGAGACGCTGTGGATTGCGCGCGAGGGGTCATGGCTGTACGGCTGGAAGATGGGATCGCCGCCGGAGCCGGGATGGATCATGCGGCCGGGCATGCGGATCGCGTCCTTGAGGATCTCGGCCTCCAGTCCCGCGCGGCGGAGCGCGGTGAGTCCGCGCACGCTGATCGCCAGGTTGATGGACCTTCCGCCGCTGTAGCCCTGCGCGCGCGGATCGCCCCTGCGCTCGCGCACCGTGACGCGCCAGCCCGCCGCAGCGAGCTGCTGCGCGAGCAGGCAGCCCGCGAGACCGGCTCCGACAATCAGCACGTGGCGCATGCGCGGGATCGTATTGGCGCGCGGTGCAGGGCGGCGGAGCGTCCGCCGGCGGACATGCGCCGTGAAGGCGCGCCCCTCACGCGAGCAGGGCGTCGACGAGCCGCCTGCAGTCGGCGAAGGTGCAGTAGAGCGGGGCGGGTGCGGCGCGAATCACGCTCGGATGGCGGAAGTCGCACAGCACTCCCGCAGGCGCGAGCCGGTCGTAGAGGGACTTCGCCGAGGCGGTTCCGCCGCTGACCTCGACCGAGAGCTGGGCACCTCGGCCCGCAGAAGCCGCAGGGGTCAGGATGCGCAGCCGGTCGCCGGCGCCCTCGCGAAGGCAGGCCTCGATGTAGGCCGTCATGGCGCGTGCCTTGGCGCGCAGGCGACCGAGCCCCGCACGGCGGAAGATGTCGAAGCTCGCCAGCAGCGGGGTGAGCGAGAGGATCGGCGGGTTCGATACGGCCCAGCCATCTGCGCCCTCGGCGAGCGCCAGCTCGGGCCGCATCTCGAAGCGACGCGACGGCTCATGGCTCCACCACCCCGCGAGTCGCGGCAGGCCGAAGTCGCGGGCATGTCGCTCGTGGATGAACGCGCCCGCGACAGCGCCAGGGCCGCCGTTGAGGTACTTGTAGCTGCACCAGCACGCGAAGTCGGCATCCCACTCGTGCAGCCGGAGCTCGACGTTGCCGATCGCGTGGGCCAGGTCCCAGCCGCAGCGCGCACCGGCGTCGCGGGCCGCGCGCGTGATGCGCGCCATGTCGAGCACCTGGCCGGTGTAGTAGTTCACGCCGCCGAGCATGACAAGCGCGAGCGCATCGCCTTCGCGGGAGATCGCGTCAGCGATGTCGCCGTCACGCAGGCACGCCTCGCCCTCGCGCGGCGCGACCTCGATCACGACGTCCGCGGGATCAAGCCCGCGCGCGGCCACATGCGACCGCACCGCATACGCGTCGCTCGGAAATGCGCCGCGCTCGATGATGATGCGGCTGCGCCGCCCCTTGGGCTGCCAGAAGGTGGCCATCATCAGGTGCAGGTTGACCGTGAGCGTGTTCATCGCCACGACCTCGTGGGGCAGCGCGCCAGCCAGCATGGCGAGCCCGTCCCTGAACCGCTCGTGGTAGCTCACCCACGGGCGCCGCGCGTGCACGTGCCCCTCGACCCCCAGCCGCGCCCAGTCATCGAGCTCTTCGGCGACCAGCTGGCGCACGGCCTTGGGCTGGAGCCCGAGCGAGTTGCCGACCATGTAGGCGACGGGCCGGCCGTCAGGACCCGCTGGAATGTGGAACTCGTCCCGGAACGCGGCCAGCGGGTCATGCGAGTCGCACCAGCGGGCAAACTCGGCAGTGGGCTCGATGTCGCTGGCGGCCAGGTGCAGGCAGTCGGTCATGGCGCTCACCGTGCAGCCTCCGCGCGGAGCGATGCGCCGAGGCCGAGGAACTCGATTGCGTTGCCCGCGAGGAGGCGAGTGCGCGTCGCGGCGTCGAACTCAGGCACCGCGCGGATCAGCGCGCCGGGCTCGCGCTCGCCCAGCGGGAACGGGTAGTCGCTGCCAAGCGCGACGCGTTCCGCACCCGCGACCCGCACAAGCTGCCGCAGCGCATCGGCATCGTGCACCAGGCTGTCGAACCAGAGCCGGCCGAGGTGCGCGCGCGGGCCCGTCGCCGTGCGCGTCGCGCACAGGTCAGGCCGCTCCGCGAATCCCTTCTCGATGCGGCCGATCGTGAACGGGAAGCTGCCGCCGCCGTGCGCAAAGCACAGCCGCAGGCGCGGATGCCGGTCAAGGACGCCACCGAAGGCGAGCGAGCAGATCGCACGCGCAGTCTCGGCGGGCATGCCCACGAGCCACGGCATCCAGTAGCGGGGCATCTCGCCGCGACCGAGCATCTCCCACGGGTGGACGAAGACGGCCGCGCCCATCGCCTCAGCCGCCGCGAATGTGTCGGCGCACTCGGGTTCGTCGAGATTGCGCCCATGCACGTTGCTGCCGATCTGCACGCCTGGAAATCCCAGCTCGCGCACGCAGCGCTCGAGCTCTCGGACGGCGAGCGCGGAGTCCTGCATGGGAATGGTGCCGAGCGCGAGGAACCGTCCCGGATGGCGTGCCACGACGGATGCGAGGTGGTCATTCAGGATGCGGGCCAGGTCAAGCGCATCGTTGGGCTTCGCCCAGTAGGAGAACATCACCGGCACCGTCGAGAGCACCTGCATGTCGATGCCGTGGGCATCGCACTCGCCGAGGCGCCGGCCTGGATCCCAGCAGTTGCTCTCGATCTCGCGGAAGAGCTGGCCGTCCACCATCATGCGCGCACAGCAGGGCGCGTGGTGCTCGAGCGACACCCAGCCGCCGTAGCCGTAGCGCTCGCGCAGGTCAGGCCAGCGCTCGGGCAGGATGTGCGTGTGCAGGTCGATGGCGCGGACGGTCCGCATGCGAATCGTGATCCTACGCAGCGCGCCTGCGCAAGGTCAGCGCCGAAGCGGGGGGGGCAGGCGCGCGGCGGCGAGTTCAGCGCCGGAGCGCGTCGGGGGCCTGCGCGCGCGGCGCCGGCTTCGTGATGCGCGTGCCGCAGCGGGTGCAGGTGCTCAGCGCGGGATCCGCCCAGAACTCCTCCATGGCGCGGGAGAACGCCACGACGATGTCGGCGCAGGTGAACTCCTTGTCGTACACAAGGTCCCCGCAGCTCTCGCAGAAGTACATGATGTGCTCAGTCTCGGTCGGAGGGCGCCGCCGCTCGACCACCAGCCCGATCGTGTCCGGACCGCGCATGGGCGAGTGGGGCACGTTGGGCGGGATGAAGAAGGTCTCGCCCTCGCGCACCGTGACGTCGCGGATCACGCCGTCGGTGTCGCGGATGCGCACGACGATGTCGCCCTTGAGCTGGATGAAGAACTCCTCCGAGTTCGTCATGTGGAAGTCATTGCGCGCGTTCGGCCCCGCGATGATCATCACGAAGAAGTCCTCTCCCGAGTAGAGGTACTTGTTCGAGACCGGAGGCTTCATGAGGTGCCGGTTCGCCTCGATCCAGGCGTTGAGCGGCACCGCCGGCGCGACCGTCCCGTCCTTCGCGTAGCCGGTGGGATCGCCGAGCGCGTTCGTCGCGAGGGGCATCGGTCCCGCCTTGACGGGAATCTCGGGGTGACGGGCGGGATGGGCAGCGTGGCGTGGGGTTGCGGTCATCTGCGGCTCCTTGCCTTGGCTGAGGCCTAGGCGGCCTGGGTGGCGCGCCGCGAGGCCTCGTCGATGAGGCGCGTGGCGTAGGTGCTCATCGCGTCGCGCAGCTGCGTGAAGCTCTCGAGGACGTACAGGATCGGCTGGTAGTGGTCGATCTCGAAGCTGGTGTCGCACACGCGCTCGAGGTCGAATGGGCGGCGCTCGACGTCCTTCGACTTCAGCGCATGCACGCTCTCGCCGGGGCTCGAGATGAGCCCGCTGCCATAGAGCTTGACCTGCCCGCCCTCCTTGATGAGGCCGAACTCGACCGTGAACCAGAACAGCCGGGCGAGCCTCTCGGTGTGGTGCGGATCGTCGGTGAGCAGCGCAGCCTTGCCGTAGGTCTGCAGGAAGTCGGCGAAGACCGGATCGGCATGCAGCGGCACATGCCCGAAGATGTCGTGGAAGATGTCGGGCTCGGGCAGGTAGTCGATCGACTCCTTGGGGCGGATCACGATCGTGGTCGGGAACTCGCGTCGCGCGAGGCACGCGAAGAAGCTCTTCGCGGGCAGGTAGCCGGGCACCGCCCGGCTCTGCCAGCCCGTGAGCTGCTTCAGGAAGGTGTTGACCGACAGCGGGCCCTCGAGGTGAGGGATGTAGTCGCGCACCAGCTTGATCGCGCGCGCGCCGCTGAGGTAGGTCTCGCTGGCATGGTCGGCGAGGTAGGCCATCTGGCGGTCGTACAGGACCTGCCACGTCTCCTGGTTCTCCGGCGTGTAGCCCTCGTAGCGCTGCGTGATGTAGAGGCGCGTGGGATCGGCGAAGCCAGGCTGGCCGAACCGGTTTGCGTACTCCTGCGCCGCGTTGGCCTCGCCGTCCGCGATCATGGCCGAGTTGAGGCTTCCGGCGAACTTCTTCTCGACGGGGTTCTCGTGATGTCCCATGCGTCAAATGCTACGCGGTCGGGGCTCGCTGCCGAAAACGCTTCCGCAGCCAAATGCGCCGGTGGCCATCCCGCGCGCAGCGCGCGCGGACCGCGCACCGGCGCCTCGAGACCGGTGCGCTAGGTGCGCCCGCCCGCCACGCGCGCCAGCGCGGCGGCAGCGTGCGAGGCGTCGCTGAGCGGCTCGGCCCAGGCGACTCGAATGACACCGAAGTCGCTGCGGATGTCGCAGCCGCCGGGATCGATGCCCACCACGCGTGGATCCGCAAGGTCGTGGCCGCCCCGAGCTCGCGCGGCCGACACCAGCACGGCCCGGTCGCCGCCATTGATCGCCTTGCATGCGGCAGCCTCCCCGGCGGCGAGCGGGTTCGGGGCCATCAGCGCATCGCCGTCGACGAAGTAGCCGGCGAAGCGCACCGCGTCCACGGTGCAGCGCGCCCAGTTCACGTCGGGCGGGTCGCCGTGGTAGATGCGCCAGCGGTCCGACCATCCGCCCTGCGGCCCGTGCTCGTCGAACTTCTCGAGCGTCACCATCAGGTGCATCGACTCGTCGTCGTCGTTGGGCAGCTCAAGCACGACATCCGTCGAGATCAGCATGGCGACCATCACGGGTGCGATGATGGAGCCATCCGGCGCCACGATGATCCGGATTGCCGTGCGCTCGCCGTCGAAGCGGATGAATCCGCTGAGATGGCCCCTCAGCCACTCGCGCGCGTCCGACACGATCCTGTCCTCGGTGGATTGGCTCACGCGCCGATCGTATTCGCAGTTCGTAGCATCGCTTGCGTGACGCTGATTGCAGCCAGCATCGCGGTGGACCGGCCCGATGGCACGTCGGCCGCGCTCGAGCGGGCCGTGCAGGCCCGGGCCGATGGCGCGGACCTTGTGGAGTGGAGGCTGGACACGCTCGCCGCGGAGCCCGGTGCCGTCGATGCGGCGCGCCGCCTCGTCCGCGAGTCGCCGATGCCGTGCATCGTCACGGTGCGCATCGCCGCCGAGGGTGGCGGGTGGGATGGCGATGAGGCCGATCGGGTCTCCTTTCTCGAGGCGGTGTGCACGTCGGATTGCCCGCCGAGGTACATCGACATGGAGCTCTCGAGCCTCGAGAGGAGCGCGAACCTCAGGCAGAAGGTCCTCCTCTGCGTGGCTCATCCCGCGCAGGTGCGCGAGGGGATGCCTGGCCTCATCGTGTCCACCCATGACTTCACCGGGCGCCCGGCCGACCTGTCCCGCCGCGTCGGGCAGATGTGGGGCGATGCGGCGTGTGCCGTGGCGAAGGTGGCCTGGCGCGCACGCAGCGTCCGTGACGTCTCGGAGGCGGCCGAGCTCCTCAAGATGCGCACGAAGCCCACGGCGGCCATCTGCATGGGCGAGTTCGGCCTGATGACTCGGGTGCTCGCGCCGAAGCTCGGCGCATTCCTGACCTATGCGCACGCCGATGGCGACAGCAGCACCGCGCCTGGCCAGCCGGGCGTCCGCGAGCTCGTGAGCGCATGGGGCGTGCGGACCGTCGGCCAGGCCACCGCGACCTACGGGGTCATTGGCTGGCCGGTTGCGCAGTCGCGCAGCCCGCATCTCCACAATGGGTGGTTCGCCGCTCACGGGATCGATGCGCGCTACTTCCCGCTTCCGGTGGCTCCGGGATGGGAGTCCTTCAAGGCCACGGCGGGCGAGCTGCGCGCATGCGTGCAGCTCTCCTTCCGTGGCGCGAGCGTGACGCACCCGCACAAGGAGCACCTGCTCCGCTACGTGCTTGAGTGCGGAGGCGAGGCCGACGCGGCGAGCGTGGCGATCGGCGCGGCCAACACACTTGTATGCACGCCGGAAGGGCGCCTGCGCGCGCTGAACACGGATGCGCCCGCGGTCGCCGAGGTCATGCGATCCCTGGCGCGGCCGGGCGCGGGCTGGGCCGGCGCGCGTGTGGGAGTGATCGGCGCGGGCGGCGCGGCCCGTGCTGCGGCCTATGCCATGGCCGGCGAGGGAAGCGACGTCACGATCCTTGCGCGCCGCATCGAGCAGGCCAGCGAGGCTGCGGCGGCGCTTTCGGCGCGAGCCGCTGCAGGATCTGCGGGCCGCATCGCGGCTGCGCCGATCGCTGATGTCGCATCCGGCGCCTTCGATGCGCTGATCCATGCGACCCCGCTCGGGATGGCTGGCGGCCCGGACGAGTCGGCGTCGCCGCTGGCCGATGCCGCGGCGATCGCGCCGCGTGCGGCGGTGCTCGACATGGTGTCGGTGCCCGAGGAGACGCCGCTGATCGCGCAGGCGCGTGCGCGCGGCGCGCGCGTGGCGACGGGCATGGCGCTGCTGGTCGCGCAGGCGCGCCGGCAGTTCGTGGCCTGGACTGGCGTGGATCCCGGCGGACCGGCGAGCGTGCGAGCGTGGCATCCCGCGAGTGCGCTGCGCGCGCATCCCATCCTGTGCCTCTGCGCGCTCGCGATGGCATGGCTCTGCATGTCGTCCCCCGCGCCCGCATCCGCGTCGAGCCCGGTGACCGGTCACGGCGCGGCGCGGACCCATGTGCGCGCACCGGAGTTCGGCACGCACGCGGACCCGATGCTCTTCGAGGATGTGCGTGCATGGTGTGGCGACGAGATCGCGATCGCTCCGGCCGAGTGGATCGATGTGTGCGCCGCGCACCGCGACTACCTCGCCGCCTGGGCCGCGGCCGAGAATCGCGGCCCGCTTGGCGCGGGCGGCGGCGACCTGGCGGGCCTCGACGCGCGGGGCGAGATCGATGCGGCGTTCCTGGAGAGGCTGCGTGCGCTCCTGGGGGAGGGCGCTGCGCCAGCGCTCGATGCGTGGCGACAGGCGCGACGGTGCACGGTGGCGGAGCAGATGGCGCGCGAGTCCGGCGGTGCGGTGGATGCGCTCCGGGCCAGCGTGCGCACGGGCGTGCCCTTCGAGCTGCGCAGTGCCGTCTCCGCGTACGCGCGCATCTCCGAGGACAGCGCGCGCGCGCTCGCGCAGCTGCGCATGCGTGCCGATGCTGGCGAGGACGTCGATCAGCTGCGCGCGGCGCAGCGGGACATCCGCGCGCGGTGGCTCGACGCGGAGGCATCCTTCGTGGCGGACTGCGCTGCAGCAGGGCCGGCGGGGGAGTGGATGATGCGCGAGACGCTCGCTGGCGCCTATCCGGACCTCACGCGCGGCTGGATGGTGCGTGCGCAGCTGATGCGCGCGATGGTCGCCGGGATGCCTGCCCTCGAGCCGCGTGCACGAACCGCAGCGGTCAGTGCGGTCGATCTCCATGCGCGCACGCGCTGGTCTGCGGCCGAGTCGGAGATCCGGCGGCGGCGCGAATCCCGGGTGCGGCTTCCCGACACTGCATCGCGTGCGCTTCAGTTGCCGGGGGACCCATCCATCGCGCGCAGCGCGAGCCGGAATCCTGGCATCGAGTCGGTGTACGCCGAGGAGGATGCGGCACTGCTCGCGTCGCTCGCTGAGGCTGTCGGCGCCGAGCGCGCGCAGGCGATCCGTGCAATCGCCTATGCGGAGCTCGAGGACTCGGTGCCTGCGATTGCCCGCATCGTGGGCGAGGACGGCGCCGAGGAGCTGCTGGCGTCGCTCCCTCGCGGCGCCATGTCATCGGTGGCGCAGCGCGGAGGCAACGAGCGGCCGGCGCGCACGGCGGCGTATGCGCTGCCGGACGCCATGACGTCGCTGCGGCCAGCGCTCGAGGGACTTGGCGCGCGGATCATGGAGGCCCATGCCAGCGACGACGAGGACCGGCGGGCGCTTGGCGCGGCGGCACGCGATGATTCCGTTCGGTGGGCGCGCGACGTCGCGCCTGCGATCGATCAGCTCACTGCCGCGCGACACCGCGCGGAGGAGGCCGTGCGTGCAGGCGACCTGGCGGCATTCGATGCCGCGGCCGCATCGTTCCTCTCCGCGGAGGCCAGCTGCCGCGATGCGGTGGCGCGTCATGACGGCGAGACCTGGTCCGCGCTCGAGCGGCTGGCGATGCGCTCCGATGGAGTTCCCGCATGGGTGCGCCAGCTGCGGCTTGCGCGGAGCCTCGAGGTCCAGGCGCCGCATGCGCCGCTCGTGGGCGCGCTGCATGGCGAGGATGGCGAGGCCGTCACCCTCGACCTCCTGTCGCTGGCCGCGGCAGTGGCCGATCCGGACGCATGGGACGCGCTCGATCCGGGTGCGCGCGCAGTCCTCGAGGCAGGGCTCGCTCGCGTCCTGTCGGATGGCGCATCAGGACGCCATGCCGCGCTCGAGGCCGCCATCGTTGCCGAGCGCGCACGCATTCGCGCCGACCTGGCGCTGCGCGAGGTCGACTCGCTCGTGCGCCAGCATGGCTCTCCGCCTGCAGGCGATCCTGCAGCATTCGCGATCCAGCAGGCGCGCATGCGCAGCGCGTCCGCGAGCGCGGCAAGGGCGCAGGCGGTGACGGGCTCGATGCAGGCTGATGCGCGCGCGGCGCTTCGGGTCATGCGGGCGCTCGAGGATTCGGCATCGAGGGCCGGTGACACGCTGGCCGCGTGGCAGGCACGGCGGTTCCTGGTCTCCAGCGCCCTTGCCGACGGCGTGCCGGAGTGGAGCGCTTCGCGTGCGCTCCTCCTCCGAAGCGAGCGGGGCGACTGGTGCGATGCGCTCGATGCCGAGTCGGCGCGCGCTGCCGCGGAGCTGTGGGCATCATCGGCGGCGGTGCTCGAGCGTTGCGGGCAGCATGGCGCCGGCACGGCGGGGCCCGCGACGTGGACGTCATGGCGCACCGCACGCGGTCAGCTCGAGCAGTCTGCGCAGCGCATCATGTTCCTGGCGGGCCTTCCCGGGCTCAAGGCTCCGGCGATGGCCGTGCCAGTCACCGCCACGGAGCGCTAGGATCGTTTCGTGGAACTGTCGTACCGCACCGCTGGCGAGTCGCACGGGCCGTGCGTGCTTGCGCTGGTCGAGGGGATGCCGTCAGGGGTCCCTGTGGACACCAGGCTCATCGACGGCGAGCTGGCGCGCAGGCAGGGCGGCTACGGGCGCGGCGCCCGGCAACGCATCGAGCAGGACAGCGTCGAGATCCTCTCGGGCGTGCGGCAGGGCCTGACGATCGGAAGCCCGATCGCGCTGCGCATCGCCAACCGCGATTCGCGCATCGATGACCTCGAGCGCACGCCGCCGGTTCACCGCCCGAGGCCCGGCCATGCCGACCTGGCCGGCAGCATCAAGTGGCTGACCAACGACTGCCGCGCCACGCTCGAGCGTGCGAGCGCGCGAGAGACTGCGGCGCGCACCGCCGCAGGTGCGCTCGCCCGCTGCCTCCTGCGCACGTTCGGCATCGAGGCGTTCGGCTTCGTCCGGGGCGCGCTCGACGCGATGTGGGATGGGGTGCCGCAGCGGGCGGACCTCGATGCGCTGCGGGCGGCGCGCGATGCGAGCGATGCCTACTGCCCAGACCCGTCCACCGATGCGCGGATCGCCGCGCACATCCGCACCGCCAAGGAGCGCAAGGACACGGTGGGTGGGCTGTGCGAGGTGCACGTCTTCGGCGCCATGCCGGGGCTCGGGTCCTGCGCGAGCTCCGACCAGCGGCTCGATGCGCGGCTTGCGGGCGCGGTGATGGGGATCCAGGCCTTCAAGTCGGTGGAGATAGGGCTCGGCAAGGAGGTCGCGATGCGCATGGGCAGCGGCGTGCACGACCCGATCGCGTTCGACCCCTCGCGCACGGACGAGCCGCACCTTGGCTTCGCGCGTCCCTCCAACAACGCGGGCGGGCTTGAGGGAGGCATGACCAATGGCATGCCCATCGTCGTGCGGGGCGCGATGAAGCCGATCAGCACGCTGCTTCAGGGCATGCCGAGCGTGGACCTCCGGACCGGCGAGTCCGTCACGAGCCAGTACGAGCGATCCGACATCTGCGCGGTCGCGGCCGCGAGCGTGGTGATGGAGAACGTGGTGGCCTTCGAGGTGGCGCGCGCCCTGCGCGCGAAGCTCGGCGGCGACTCGCTGGGCGAGATGTCAGCGAACCTGCGGAACTACCTGTCGGCAGCCCGTGCGCTCACTTCATCATGGCGCGCATCCGCTCCTGGTCGAGCGTGAGCGAGAGCGCCGCGCCTTCCTGGCGCATCTTGAGCCCGTCGAAGAGCGGGCCCCAGTTGGTTGGCTTCGGGGCGGGGGCATCGCCCTCGTCGCCCGCGGCCATCATCGCCTGCATCTGGATGAACCCGAGGATCGTCTGCAGCGTCTCGTCCCATGCGGCGTTGAACTCCGCGGCGTCGCCGTCGCTGCCGAAGGCCATGCGTGCGCGGATGGCCGGAGCCTTTCCGAATGTGACGGACGCCGAGAGCATCTGCAGCCTGTCGAGCGCGGAGACGACGCGGCCCACCATCATCTGCGCCTGAAGCATCATCTCGTCGTCGGAGTCGAGCGCGGCGCGCATCGAGTCGGTCATGCGCATGGCCATCGCCATCGAGGCGCCCGATTGCCGGGCGATCGCGGACTCGAATGCCTTGGCGGCTGCGGCGTCGCCACCCTTCGGGAGCGGCTGATCGGCCGAGGTGCGGATCGCGAACCATCCCGGCGCCACCGACGTGGCGGTGCACTCGGCAAGGTCGTCGTCCATGCTGCGGAGCGCCTTCTCGATCGCGGGACCTGCATCACGTGTCTTCGCCTGAACGAGGGCGGTGCCGAACTCGAAGAGGGCGTCGGAGTCCGCGCCCGCGGCGTCGGCCGCGAGTTCGCCGGCACCGGAGAGCGCCGACTCGGGAATGACCACCCAGATGCCGGTGGCGCCGGCGTCGACCAGCGACCTCATCGCCGCATCGGAGACCGAGTTGTCGCCAGCCTCCTCCTCCATCGAGAGCGCCTGGAGCTGGATGAGCCCCGACAGCTGCACGATCTGCGGGTTCGACGATCGGCGTGCGATGTCCGCCACCGCATCCATCGAGTCGCGGATCATGGCGCTCTGCATCGACCCAGGATCGACGCGCACGACGATCGCGGCATCGGCGGGCACCGCTTCGGCTGGCAGGTTCTCCTGCACGCCGCACGCGGCGAGCGCCAGAGGCAGGATTGCGGGGATCAAGCGGATCGCGGTGGTGCGCAGGTGCATGCCACGATGCTAGAGACTGATCCGGCTCGGGGACTCCCAGCACCAGTGCCGAGGATGCGCTCCCCGAAGGCAGCTTCAGGCTTGCCTTGGGCTCCACCCGGGCGGCGCCATGTCGAAGTGCGCGAACTCGAATCCGGGCGCCACGGCGCACCCCACAAGGCTCCAGGCTCCGAGCGGACGCGCACACTGCCACGCATGGGCAGGGACTGCAGCCTGCGGGCGCTCCCCCGCGGCGAGGTCCATGCCCACGCGATGCACGGCGAGTGCCGCACCGGCCGAACTCGCGGCCCGCGCGGGTGCGTGGACATCCGGGCGCGGGTCCTGGGGTGGCGCAATGGAAAGCTCCATCGCGGCGCCGCCGTGCCACGACCAGATCTCGTCCGCGTCCACCCGATGCCAGTGGGAGCGCTGTCCCTGCTCAAGCAGGTAGTAGATGGAGGTCACCGCGGCGCGTGAGCCGCCGGTCGCATGATGCGCACGTGCGGGCTGCGCTTCGGCGTGAGGCGTGTCCGGGGATGCGAGCCCGACAGCCACGACGCGCAGCGGCGACCGGTGGATCTCGACGTACCAGCCGCCCTCGGGGTGCGGCTTCATGCCAAGCGTGCGCACGATCGTGGCGGCGTCCTGCATGCCGGTGGAGCGTAGGCGCAGCGCATCTAGCATCGCGACATGCACAACGCGCACACCGCAGTGGCGGTTCAGGACCAGCATGCGCTCGAGGCAGCCATCGCCGCCCTAGGTGCGGAGACCGGCACGGTGCACCGGCTTGGCGGCGACGGTCACCTGCACCTCTCGGCGACTGTGGGCCAGTACCCGCCTCCCGTGATGGACGCGATCCGGCGGATCCCCGTGGGCAAGGGCCTTGCAGGCCTCGCGGCGCAGCGCCTCGAACCGGTCACGATCTGCAACATCCAGGATGACTCCTCCGGTCAGGTGAGGCCGGGTGCCCGCGCCACTGGCATGGAGGGCGCGATCACGGTGCCGTGCATCGATTCGGCAGGCACGCTGCGCGCCGTGCTCGGGGTTGCCAGCCGTTCGGCACGGACGTTCACGCCGGACGAGGTGAGCGGGCTGCTCGAGCGGGCCCGGGCCATCGCGGCGATCGTGCCGAACGCGGGACCGGCAGCATCGTGATCGACCTGGCGCACGTGGCGTTTGCCGGAAGCGCGGCAGCGCTTGTGGCGATTGGGGCGACGGTGGCGGTCGAGCGCCTCGGCGGGCGCGTCGGCGGCCTGTTGGCGACGGTGCCGACGACCATCATGCCGGCGACCGCTGCGATCTGGCTGTCGATGCCGGAGGGCGGCGAATCGCTCGAGTCGTACTGCGTGTCGATGGCGCTCGTGCCGGTGGGCATGCTGCTGTGCGGATGCGTGCTGGCCACGTGGCGACTGCTGCCTCAGCGCATGCCGCCAGACTGGAGCGATGCGCGCCGCATGTGGTGCACGCTCGCGGCGAGCGTGTGCGTGTGGGGTGCGGGCTCGGCGGCTGTCGTGCTGACGGAGGAGCTGGCCGACCCGTCGCTGGCTGTCGCGTCCCTCATCGGCGCATGCGGATGGATTCTCACGGGTGCACTTGGTGCGGCACTGTGGCGCGTCTCCCACCATGCGCCGCGCGGGCATCGGCGCGTCGGCGTGGCGGCGCTGGCCCTGCGGGGCGTGGCGGCCGGCACGGCCATCGCGGCATCGACCGCTGTGGCTCAGGCCGGATGGACCATCGCCTCGGGCATCGCAAGCACCTTCCCGGCGATCTTCCTCACCACGATGGTGGCCACATGGGTGGCGCAGGGACGCGGCGTGCCGACAGGCGCGACAGCCCCGATGGTGCTGGGGTCGCTCAGCGTCGGCGCATACGCGGCAATCTCGGCATTCGCCTACCCGAGGCTCGGCATTGCGATGGGCATTCCCGTCTGCTGGGCGCTTGCGGTGATCGGCACCACGGTGCCCGTGCACCTCTGGCTGATGCGCAGCGCGCGGCACAGCCCCGAACGCATGCCGTAGCCACGTTGCCGCAGCGCGCACGAGCGCATGGTCGCGGCCGGTCCAATTGTTGCACCGGCAGCGGCGCACAAGCCGACCTGATGGGGGAATGGACACATCCGAACTCGTCGAGCAGGCGCACCGGGCCGTCAAGCGCTATGGCGTGACCGATGGCGACTCCTTCCGGCTCAAGGACCACGATCCGGGAGACACGGGGGCGCTCTCGGGAAAGGACAAGCCGCGCGCGCAGGACATGCTCGACGAGGGCATCGACGTGCTCTCCCGGATGCAGGACATGCTCTACGCGCAGAACAGGTGGTCGATCCTGCTGATCTTCCAGGCGATGGACGCGGCCGGCAAGGATGGGGTCATCAAGCACGTGATGAGCGGCGTGAATCCGCAGGGCTGCGAAGTCCACTCGTTCAAGGCCCCCACGCACCAGGAGCTTGACCACGACTTCCTCTGGCGATGCTCGTGCGCGCTGCCCTCGCGCGGGAAGATCGGGATCTTCAACCGCTCCTACTACGAGGAGGTGCTGGTGGTCCGCGTGCACGAGGGAATCCTCCGGGCGCAGCAGCTCCCCCCGTCGCTCGTGACCGGCGACATCTGGGACCAGCGCCTCAAGGACATCCGCGCCTACGAGCGCTACCTCGCCCGCAACGGCACGGTGGTCCGCAAGTTCTTCCTCAACGTGTCGCGGGAGGAGCAGCGCAGGCGGTTCCTCGAGCGCATCGAGAACCCGTCAAAGAACTGGAAGTTCAACGCCGGCGATGTGGACGAGCGTGCGCACTGGGACGACTACATGCAGGCGTACGAGGCGGCGATCCGCGCAACGGCCACGCCCGAGGCGCCGTGGTTCATCGTGCCCGCCGACAGCAAGTGGTTTGCGCGGCTCGTGGTGGCCGGCGTGGTGATCGACGCGCTGGCGTCGCTTGACCTCGCGTACCCGACGCTTGACCCGGTGCAGCAGGCGAAGCTCGCCTCAGCGAGGCAGCGGCTGCTCAGCGAGCGCTGATGGCGCGGCAGGGCGGACGGCGCGCCGATCCGGTGTCGCCGGTGCGCGGCGCCGAGGATCCGGACGCTCAGGATGTGGTGACCACCGGCTGCGCATCGCGGTCGCTGCAGAGGATCACGAGCAGGTTGCCCACGATCTGCGCCTTCTGCTGCGGCGCAAGCTCCACGACGCCGCGCTCCTGGATGCGCGCGAGAGCCATCTCCACCATGCTCACCGCGCCCTCGACGATCTTCGTGCGCGCGGCGATCACGGCGCTGGCCTGCTGGCGCCGCAGCATGGCGGCCGCGATCTCGGGCGCGTACGCGAGGCTCGAGATGCGCGCCTCGAGCACCTCGACGCCCGCCTGCGCGAGCCGCTGGTGCAGCTCGTCGCGCAGGCGCTCGCCGATGAGGTCGGTGTTGCCGCGCAGGCTCACCGCATCGTCGTCCGGCGAGTCGTAGTGGTACTGGCTGGCGAGGTTGCGCAGCGCGCTCTCGGACTGGATCTCGACGAAGCTCTGGTAGCTGTCGACGCTGAAGAGCGCCTTTGCCGTGTCGGTGACCTGCCATACGACGACGGCCGCGATCTCGATCGGGTTGCCGTCGCGGTCGTTGACCTTGATCATGCCGCGCGAGCGCGTGCCTGCTGCGATGACCTTGCCGGTGGTCGGGTCCTTCACGTCGGGCGTGCTGGAGGACCCGGTCTCGAACGTGCGGACGCGCAGGCTGACGCGGCGCTTGACGCTGAAGGGGTTCACCCAGTGGAACCCGACCTTTCGCACCGTGCCGCGGTAGACGCCGAAGAAGATGATGACCCGGCTCTCGTTGGGGTTGACGATGAAGAGCCCGAAGAAGCCGATCATGCAGAAGATGGCGAGTGCGCCGCCGATGATGCCAGGCGGCCACGCCAGCAGCACTACGCCTCTCACAAAGAGGAAGATGCCGACGCCAAGGCCGATCAGCACCAGAGGCAGCATCACCCAGCCGGTCGTTGCGGAGATGGGGCGCTCGCGGATCGTCTGTGTTGCGGTGGCGGCCATGCCACAAGGCTACTGGCGCTGAGGCGAGGAATCGGCTCAGCCGGCGCCCGTGCCGACGCCAGCGCCGTCGCGGCTCGCGTCTCCGCTGCTGCGCCCAGCGTCGCCGCCGGCGAGCGCTCGCGCCGCCGCATCAAGCTCAGCAAGCTTGGCCGCGGAGAAGCCTCGGTCGTGGAACCAGCGCACGTTGCCCTGCGCATCAAGCAGCACGATGCGGCCGTTGCGTCCGCCTTGGTTGCCCGTGAGCTCGACGATCCTCTGCGCCGGCGCGCCGTACACGCACACGACCGCGGGCCAGTCCTCCTCCGGGATGCCGCTGCGCATGCCCGAGTCGATCCATCCCGAGATCATGCTCGGCACGAGGCCGGGGATCGTCGGGATCTCAACAGCCTTCACCGGCGGCTTCGCCTGCATGATGCCGAAGGTCCACCGGTCGAGGTCGAACTGCGTCTCCTGCAGGTAGCCCACCATAAGGATCACGGGCGCGCCCGCATACGCCTTCGGGATGTCGACGGACTCGCCCGAGAGCGCCTTGCCCTGGACGCTTGGGAACGCATCGCCCACGGGATCGCGATTCGCGATCTTCGACGGTCCGCATCCGAGCAGGGCGAGAAGCGCTCCGATCATGGCTGCGGCCGCGAGCGTGCGGGACGCCTGCCGCACAAGCGGAGCGGACCCCACAGGGACCGCAGGCCGCATGCGCGCGCGCGGATTGGGATGCAGGCACTCGGCACTCACGCCGCCCCCACAGGCTCGGCGGCGGGCGATGCGGTGAACGTGAAGCTCTTGCCTTCGTATCCGACGGTCACCTTCTGCCCTTCGCGGATCTCGCCCGCGAGGATTCGGTTGGCCAGCGGATTCTCGAGCCGCTGCTGGATCACCCTCTTGAGCGGGCGCGCGCCGTACTGCGGGTCGTAGCCCTCGGAGGCGAGCGCGGCCACGGCAGCCGGCGACAGCTCCAGGTCGATCCGCCGTTCCGCGAGGCGGTCACGCAGGTGCCGCGACTGGATCGCCACGATGCCGGCGATCTGCTGGCGTCCGAGCTGGCGGAAGATCACCGTCTCGTCGATGCGGTTGATGAGCTCGGGGCGGAGGTGCTTCTTCAGCAGTCCGCGCACGTGCGCCTCGATGATCGCGTCGGGCTCGCCGCGCTCGGTCATCTCGAGGATCGCCTGCGATCCCATGTTGCTCGTCATCACGACGATCGTGTTCGCGAAGTTCACGGTGCGTCCCTGGCCGTCGGTGAGGCGACCGTCGTCGAGCACCTGCAGCAGCACGTTGCTCACGTCCGGGTGCGCCTTCTCGAACTCGTCGAAGAGCACCACGCAGTAGGGACGCCGCCGCACTGCCTCCGTGAGCCGGCCGCCCTCCTCGTATCCCACGTAGCCGGGAGGTGCGCCGATGAGCCGCGCCACGGAGTGCTGCTCCATGAACTCGCTCATGTCGATGCGCACCATCGCCTCCTCGGTGTCGAAGAGGAGCTCCGCGAGCGCCTTGCACAGCTCGGTCTTGCCGACCCCGGTCGGGCCGAGGAACAGGAAGGAGCCGATCGGCCGCCCGGACTCGCCGAGCCCGGCGCGGTTGCGGCGCACGGCCTCGGCGACCGCACGCACGGCCTCGTCCTGGCCCACCACGCGACGGCGCAGGTCATCCTCGATGTGCAGCAGCTTCTCCCGCTCGCTCTCGACGAGCTTCGACACCGGGATGCCCGTCCACTTGGCGATCACCTCGGCGATCGCCTCGGGGTCGACCTCCTCCTTCACGAGTGCGGTGCCGGTGGAGAGGCGCCTCTTGAGCGCAGCCTCGGCCTCGGCGAGCTTGCGGTCAAGCTCGCGCATCTCCCCGTACTGGATGCGCGCGGCCTTCTCGAGGTCACCGCGGCGCTGCGCCTGCTCGAGCTCCGTCTGCTTCGAGTCCTTCTCGCGCTTGATCGACTTGATCTGGTCGAGCTCGGCCTTCTCCGTCTTCCACTGCACGTCGAGCGTGCGGAAGCGCTCCTGCTCTCCGGCGAGCTCCTTCTCGAGGTCCGCGAGGCGCCGCGCGCTCTCGGGATCCGTCTCGATCTTGAGCGCCTCGCGCTCGATCTCCAGCTGCATGATGCGGCGGCGGATCTCGTCGAGCTCCGCGGGCATGGAGTCGTTCTCGATGCGCAGCCGGCTCGCCGACTCGTCGAGCAGGTCGATCGCCTTGTCGGGCAGGAACCGGTCCGCGATGTAGCGCTGGCTCAGGCTTGCGGCCGTGACGAGCGCGCCGTCCTGGATGCGCACGCCGTGGTGCGCCTCGTATCGCGCCTTCAGCCCGCGCAGGATCGCGATCGTGTCCTCGACGCTCGGTTCGCCGACATACACGGGCTGGAAGCGGCGCTCGAAGGCCGCATCCTTCTCCACGTGCTTGCGGTACTCGTCGAGCGTGGTCGCGCCGATGCAGCGCAGCTCGCCCCGCGCAAGCGCCGGCTTGAGCAGCTGGCCTGCGCCCACCGCGCCCTCGGCCTGGCCCGCGCCCACGATCGTGTGAAGCTCGTCGATGAAGAGGATGACGCGCCCCTCGCTCGATGCGACCTCGCGGAGCACAGCCTTGAGCCGCTCCTCGAACTCGCCGCGGTACTTGGCGCCAGCAAGAAGCTGCCCGACGTCAAGCGCGACGATGCGCGCGTCGCGCATGAGCTCGGGGCAGTCGCCGTTGACGATGCGCTGCGCGAGGCCCTCGGCGATCGCGGTCTTGCCGACGCCGGGCTCGCCGATGAGCACAGGATTGTTCTTGGTGCGCCGCGAAAGCACCTGCATGCAGCGGCGCACCTCGTCGTCGCGGCCGATGACCGGGTCGAGCTTGCCGCTGGCGGCTCGCTCGGTGAGGTCGATGCCGTACTTCTTGAGCGCCTCGAAGGTGCTCTCTGCGCCCGGGTCCTGGATGCTCGACACGCCGCTGGCCTTGCGAATCTCCGAGACTGCGCGCTCGAGCTTCGACGCGTCGGCGCCGACGATCGAGAGCACGTCCTTCGCGCCGCCGCGCGACTCGGCGCATCCCATGAGGAGGTGCTCGCACGAGGCGTACGCGTCCTTCATCTTCTGGGCTGCGCGCTCCGCAGCACCGAGCGCCTCGACAAGCTCGCGCCCCGTGCTGGGCGTCGTGCCCTGCGCGCGAGGCATGCGGGCGAGCGCCGCATCCGCTGCCTGCTTCACGCGTCCCGCGTCGAAGCCCGCCTTCCCAAGGATGGCGCTCGCCGGTCCCTTGGGGTCAGCGAGGAGGGCGCAGAGGAGGTGCAGCGTGCCGATCTCGGAGTGCTGCTCGCGCACGGCGTGCGACTGTGCATCCGAGAGGGCGGTCTGGGCGAGGGTGGTGAATCGGTCGAGGCGCATGGCTGGATGGGTGCAAAACCCATGCCAAGGCTAGAGCGCCCGAAAAGGGAATCCGGGCGGAATCACTTCGGGGCGATCGTTCAGCCATCCGACGAGAAACCGGAACGCATCCACGAGCCTTGGGCCTGGCCTATTGAACATTTGGTTCCCATCCACCAATACGACTCGTGGGGAGGCATTGTCCGAGGCATCCAGGACGGCCGGCAACAGCGGCCACCAGCGCTGCGCCTGCAATCGAGGCAGTTCTTCCTCGATCTGCGGAAGCCCCCAGCCACATGGGCAGATGACCACGCGTTCCGGCGCAGCCTCAAGAATCTCTTCCGGAGACGCGACGCGGCTCTTCTGGCCGGTCGCGTTCAGCGAATGGCGCCCGCCTGCCGCAGTAATGAGTTCCGGCGTCCAGTGCCCGCCCACGAAGCAGGGGTCCATCCACTCGAGAAACAGGACCTCAGGCACGTCGACATAGGGAGCGACGAAGTCCACGGCTTCCCAGTACTGGCCGCGCAGCTCGACCATCGTCCGGTCTGCCTCCGCCGCGAGTCCAACCGCCTCGCCCACCCGCAGGCAGTCGTCAAAGACCTGCCAGATGGTGTGAGGGTCAAGGCTCAGGATCTTCGGGGGCCTGCGCATCGTCGCTGCCACGCCGCGCACCGTATTGAGGTCGATCGAGCACACGTCGCACAGGTCCTGCGTGAGGATCACGTCAGGCTCAAGCGATCGCAGCTGTTCGGAATCGAGCGTGTACAGGCTCTTGCCCTCAGCCAGCGACTCGCGCACCTGAGCGTCAATGGCCGCGCTGGCGCCGGCCCCGCTGGCGTGCGTGCGTGCGCCAGTCAGCACCGTCAGGTGCCCGATATCCGCGGGCCAGTCGCACTCATGGCTCCGTCCCACGAGCAGGTGCGCACCGCCGATCCGGCAGAGGATTTCCGTGGCAGATGGAAGGAGGCTGACGACTCGCATCGGGTCCGAGGGTACGTTGCATCCATGCGGACCCTCCATGCGCTTGCGTGCGCCATCTGCACGGTCATCGCCTCCCCATCGCGGGCGGATGTCGTCTACGCGACGCAGGGCCCCTTCGGCGGTTTCTTCGGCCTGTGGGGCCCGGTCGTCTCGCAGCAGCAGAGCGTCGGCGCGCGCTTCATCCCAAGCGCCAACTACACGCTCACGCACCTTCGGATCTGGTTCATGAACGACAGTGATGCGCCAGGCGCTCCGCTGCGCATCACGCTGCGGAGCGACGCGGCGTCAGGCACAGGCGGCAGCGTGCCGTCGAACGAGATCATCGCCGAGTGGAACATCACGTGCATGGCATCTGGGTGGAATCCTGTGCAGCACGCCGTAACGCCCTCGGCACCGGTCGGACTGCACGCTGGCGTGCGCTACTGGGTCGTGGCGCAGAGCCCGGCTCCCGGCGGGTTCAGCCCGGTGTGGTGCTTCGCGTCGGTCGGTAATGCATTCAGCGCGGTGACGCTTCAGGATGGCGTGACATGGCAGCCCGGCGGGAATGGCGCTGCGCCAACGCTTGCGGTCGAGGGGACGCCAGGCCTTCCGGCGGCATCGCCAGACATCAACGGGGATGGCGCGGTCAACGGCCTGGACCTCACCGTGCTGCTTGCGGCATGGGGCGCGTCCTCCGGAGCGGCCGACCTCAACAGCGATGGCACCGTGAACGGACTTGACCTGACTGCGCTGCTTGCGGCGTGGCGCTGATCGCCGGTGCGTGGCGATGGCTCTCGGCCGTGCGCGCCGCGCATCCCCGGAGCTCGTGACGTGCAGGAGAGGAAACTGGGGATCCTAGATTCGAACTAGGACAAACTGAGTCAGAGTCAGTTGTGCTACCGTTACACCAATCCCCAATGAGCAGGATGAATTGTACCCCACAGCGCGATGATGGGGAAGGGCATCGGTGCGCTCGCGCCTGTGCTCGCGCATCCGCGTTCCATGGGTCGCGACGTCGCGCCACAACGTCCTGCGGCGCGTTATCCGCTCGCGCGGCGGGCGCGGCGATCGCCCTGATCGGTGTCGCGCTGAGCTTCGGATGCGTCTCGAAGCCAATCACGCTGCTGGCGGTCGACGATCGCGGCCAGCCCGTCGGTGATGCTGTCGTGTACCAGCATGGCGTGGGCTTCTTCAGTCCCGTACCCCTGTGGCGCAAGAAGCCGCTTCTGACTGGCGATGACGGCACGCTGCCGATCGTGCTCGACTCGCGCACCTCGAGCCTCACCATCCTGAAGCCATACTTCGAGCCCGTGCAGCTCGTCGTGGCGATGACCGGATCGGTCATGCCGGCGGAGCCTCCGCTGCCTGCGACGCCGGAGGTTCCCGTCATCGTGGACGCGCGGGATGGCGAGGTCACGGACTTCGCCACACTTCCCGACCATGCCACCATGCGTGTTGGCATGACCGGGTGCGCGCGCCGCGAGCTGGTGGTCGCTGTTGTGGACGAGAGAGGCGCTCCGATCTCCGGCGCAGAGGTCCACCGCGTATGCACGCTCTTTCTCCTCAATCGCGGCACCGAGGAGACGCTCGGACTGCCTCCCATCGAGAGCGAGCGCACCGACGCCAGCGGACGCGCGGCAGTGGTGGCGCTTGGGGGGCTCGCCAACCACGTGCATGTGCGTGCGCCTGGACGGATCGCCCAGCGCGTGCCGGTCGATGCGTCATCGCAGGGTCCGCTGCGGGTCACGCTCCCGCATGCGCAGTCGCGGGCGCTCCGCATCCGCGTGCTCCAGGCACCGAAGCAGCCGGCAGTGCCAGACGCCACGGTCACGCTCGGGCTCCAGCTCGATGGCATGCCAAAGGACCCCAATGGCTGGACGGTCACCGCGGGTGCTGATGGGCTGACGCCCGAGGTGGCCGTGACGCAGCAGCAGCCGATCATCTTTACCGTATCCAAGGGACCAAAGCAGGTGCGTCGGCAGACCGTGACGTGGGACGAGATCGAGCGCGCCGCAGCGCGGGGCGAGCTCACGCTGTTCGTGGGTGGCTGAGCGGCCCGTGCGTGCGGTCCGCAGCGGCGTCCGATGCCGACCCGAAGACCGATTGCGCGCATCGCCTCGCGGGTTCATCTGCCGTAGGCTTTGCGCATGGCCGATGGCGAGCATCTGTTTGACGAGTCGTTCCTCCCCCAAGGTTCGGAGCCGGCCGCTGTCGCATCCGAGAAGCCCAGGCGCAAGTCGGACGAGGCGCCCTCCGAGCATGGCTCGGACTCCTCGGCCGAGGGCATCTCAATCAGGGTGCAGCCCACCTACCTCCCGTCGCACAGCGATCCGTCCCGCGGCAGGTACATCTTCGCGTACCACGTGACCATCACGAATGACGGCACCGAGCGCGCGAAGCTTAGGAGCCGGTCCTGGACCATCGTTGATGCCGACGGCACGAGCCACGACGTGCGCGGCGAGGGCGTGGTGGGACGGCAGCCGGAGCTCGCTGCCCAGGAGCGCTTCGAGTACTCGTCGTTCTGCCCGCTCCCCACGCCGTGGGGCACGATGGAGGGCGCCTACACGTTCGAGCGCGCTGACGGAGCGCGTTTCGAGGTGCCCATTCGCCGCTTCTACCTCGTGGGTCCGCGCGACTCCGAGTGATCGTGCCTGGACAGAAGAGAACCGTTCCCGGTTTCGCCGGGAACGGTTGCTCAGGCGTCAGGTCCACAGGAGCATTGGGACCGGAGCGTCGTCGATGTCCGGAAGGGCGCAGTGCGCCGAATGCATGCAACGTACGATCGGCATGACGACGTGCAAGGAACTCACGTGACACGCGGCGCCGATTTCCGATCGCATGCGGGTGCAGGCCACGCGCCAGTCGCGGGGAGCGCTGCCGGCAGGGCAGCTTCGGCGACCGGCGGGCTCCGGGTGACCGTGGTGGGCGCCACGGGCGCTGTCGGGACGGAGTTCCTGGACCTTCTCGCCGAGCGCGGCACCCCGATCGACCGGCTTCGGCTGATCGCGAGCGCCAGGTCCGCCGGGCGGCGCATCGACGTTCGTGGCGTTGGCGCCGTCATGGTCGAGTCGCAGCCGGAGCCGGCGCTCGCGGAATCGGACATCGTCTTCCTGTGTGCGGGCTCCGAGATCTCCCGAACCGTTGCACCTGCGGCAGTCCGCGCTGGTGCGTGGGTGATCGACAACTCGAGCGCGTTCCGGGCCGATCCCGATGCGCTGCTGGTCCTTCCCGAGGTCAATGGCGGGATTCTCGATGCGGCGGCAGCCGATGGCCGCGGCCCACGCATTGTGGCCGTGCCCAACTGCTCCACGATCATCGCGCTCCTTGCGGTCTCCCCGCTGCGTGCGCTCGCCCGTGTGCGCCGCATGGTGGTGAGCACCTACCAGGCCGTCAGCGGCGCGGGCGCAGCCGCGATGGCCGAGCTCGAGCAGCAGGCGCGCGACTGGGCCGCCGGGCAGCCGCTGCGGAGCCCGGTCCTCGGCCGTCCCGCGCTCTTCAACGTCTTCAGCCACAACAGCGCGGTGGGCGATGACGGCAGCAACGCGGAGGAGCGCAAGCTGCTCGTCGAGACGCGGCGACTGTGGTCGGACCCGGCCGTGCGGGTCGCCGCCACATGCGTGCGCGTGCCCGTGCTCCGCGCGCACAGCGAGTCGATCGCGGTGGAGTTCGACGCGCCGATCGCGCCGACGCACGAGGCGGCGGAGCGGCGTGTCCGCGAGGCGCTCGCCGTCGCGCCTGGCATCGAGATCGTCGACGATCCGCGCGCGAGCAGCTTCCCGGAGCCGCGCCACGCTGCAGGCAGGGACCCTGTGCTCGTCGGCCGGATCCGCGCGGACCGCAGCCTCGATCCGGGCATGGGCATGCTCCTCTTCGTCGCGGGAGACCAGCTGCGCGTCGGCGCGGCGCTGACTGGAATCCGGATTGCCGAGCGGCTCGTGCGCGCAGGCGCGGTGGCGGCGCGGTCAGGGCGCCAGTAGCGCGCGCAGCGCCGCGCCGGGGTCGGGCTGGCGAAGCAGGCTCTCCCCCACGAGCGCGATGCAGATCCCGTGCGCGCGCAGCCTGTCGAGGTGCCCAGGCGTCGCGATCCCGGACATGCTCACGACGATCGAGCGGTCCTCGATCAGGTCCGCGATGCGCATCGACTGCGTCACGTTGACCGAGTCGGTGTCCAGGTCGCGGTTGTTGATGCCGAGCAGCGCGTACCCGGGATGCGGGAATCCGATGTGGTCCTTGACCCGGTAGTAGCTCTCCACGTCGTGGATCTCGAGCAGGGTCGTCATGCCGAGCTCGACCGCAAGGATCTGGAAGTCGATGATGTCGCACTCGCGGAGCGCCTCGGCCACGAGGAGGATCGCGTCCGCGCCGGCGGCACGCGACTCCCACACCTGCCAGAGGTCGACGATCAGGTCGCTGCGCATCGCCGGCAGCGGTACGGCGCCGCGCGCGGCCTCGAGCATCGCAAGGCTGCCGCCGAAGCCGCGCGCATCGGTCGCGCAGCAGATCGCGGCGGCGCCGGCGGCGTGATACTGTCGGGCGATGGCCGCCGCATCGAGGTCTTCCCTGATGGGCCCGACGCTTGGGCTGCGTCGCTTGATCTCCGCGATGATGCGCGTCTGCGTGGTGTCGCCGTGGTCCACCACCGCCTGGAAGAAGTTGCGCGGCTTCGGCATGTCGGCGCAACGCCGGCGCAGCTCGTCGATGGGCGTCGAGGCAGCGAGGTCCGCGACCTCGCGCCTCTTGGCGCGAACGAGATGTCCCAGCGCGTCGTGCATCCTGTGGGGCCTTGCTCTAGTGTGCGTTATAGCGGTCGCGGCACAAGCCAGCGCCGAGGTTGCGGACGCGCACGCGCGCGTGGCCGCCGAGGGTGCGGCCCCGAGCGCTTCCGGCGTGGGCGCTGGCGCTTCCGGCGCGGCGCCTTCGGCGGCGGAGATCGATCCGGATCCTGCGGCACCCGAGAGTCGGGCCTCGGTCGCCTACCTGTGGATCGCCGCGGGCACGATTGCCGCGATCGTGGCGCTTCATGCGCGCGGCAGGCGGCCGCTTGGCCTCGGTCCCGAGCGGGTACGGTGGCCGATCGCGCCGGGACCTTCGGTGTTCCTGATGGCGCTGCTCATGATGGCGGGTGCCGCGGCGGCGTCGGGCGCTGTGCAGCTGGCCGGAGAGGGCAGCTCGGAGGGACTGCGACGCAACGCCATCGCGTCGCTTGCCAACGGCAGCGCGCAGGTGCTGCTGATCGCGGGCATCTGGTGGGCGCACTCGGGATTGCTTGGCGCGCGTGCGTCAGCCCAGTCGCCGGCTGGGGACCAGTCCGAGCCGGTGCCGCCTGCGCACGCTGCCGCGCCCATGCGCCCCATGCGCGCCGCGGCGATCGGCGCGCTCGCGATGGCGATCGGCTGGTCCGTGACGCAAGCCGCCGGCGTGATCGGATTGAGCATCCAGCAGCGGATCAGCGGCGAGCCCGCGCCAGGCGCCGCGCACCGCACGCTCGAGGCAATGGGCCAGTCTGGCGATGCGCTCTGGATCGCCGTGACGGCATTCGTGGCGGTCGTCCTGGCGCCGCTGGTGGAGGAGATTCTGTACCGCGGCGCGCTGCAGCAGGCGCTCAAGGGCATAGGCGTGCCGCGCTCGCTCGCGCTGTGTGGCGCATCAGCGCTCTTCGCGATCGCGCACTGGGGGAGCCTGGTCAGCGGCGCCCAGGCTGGCGCGCTCGCGATGCTCATGCTGCTTGGGCTGATCTTCGGATGGGCATACGAGCGCACGGGCTCGATGTGGGCACCCGTCGCGGCGCATGCCACGTTCAACGCCGCCAACCTCGCGATCCTCCTCGCGCAGCGCTGATCAGGTCGGCGCGGGACGCCGGCCCGCAGGTGCCTGAGCCTCCGGCGGGCCGACCCTACCGCCCGAGCGCAAGCGCGCGCGGGAAGAAGTCCAGCTTGGTCGCCGCCTTGGCCAGCGCGAGCGTCTCCTCCGCGAGGCGGTTGGCACGCGCGCACCCGTCGCGCAGGATGTCGACGAGCATGTCCTCGCGGCCCTCGTAGGACGCGCGGCGCTCGCGCATCGGGGCGAGCAGCGCATTGATCGCCTCGGCGACCTCCTGCTTGATGTGCCCGTCGCCGATGTTGTCCCCGCGCGCGTAGCGGTCCTTCAGCTCGGCGACGCGCGCCCGGTCGGGGATGAAGATGTCGACGTACTGGAAGAGCGCGTTCGTGACATCGCCGGGCGCAGTGGGGCTCTGGCGCCCCGTGAAGATCTTCGCCACCTTCTTCTGCACGTCCTTGGGCGAATCGCTGATGAAGATGGCGTTGCCGAGGCTCTTGCTCATCTTGTTCGTGCCGTCGATGCCCACGAGACGGCCGACCGCGCCGACATCGGCCCGCGGGATCGGGAACACGCCGCCGAGCCTCACGTGGTCATCGTCCTCGGCCTGATCGCTCACCGAGCAGTACATCTGGTTGAAGCGCCGCGCCACCTC
>JBIIIL010000284.1:0-2927 GCA_044234825.1 Phycisphaerales bacterium | reverse complement strand
GATCCGGCAGTCACGCCCGGGAACCGCATCATGCCGGTGCCCGTGGCATTGAACCACGTCAGGTTGGTCGCGCTGTAGGGATTGATGTCCCATCCAGCGACGGCCGAGCCTGCCGAGCCGGTCGTGCGGGCCTCGACGTTGATGTACAGGCCGTCGATGGTGTTCGGGACGATGAGATTGCAGTTCTGCCACGCGATGACTTCGGCGTTCGCCGAGCCGATGCCTGCCGAGAGCGCGACGCAGGAAGCGAAGTGGGCACGCAGTCGAACTGCCCGGCCAATGGCGGTCTTCATGGGGGTGTCTCCTCTGCCCGGGTGCGGGGCACGAGCAAGCCAGGATGTGGTCAGAAGGAATCGAACCCGGCCGGGCCGCCACTCGGCGGCCCGGCCGGAACTCAGCCACGGCTCAGGCCGGGCACGTGCCCCACCGCCCCAGCAGGATCCCGAGGTCGGCCCCGTCGACGACCGAGTCGTCGTTCAGGTCGGCGATGCAGTCGCTGGTGCCGCATGGGCCCCATGATCCAAGCAGGATGCCGAGGTCCTCGCCGTTGACCACGTCGTCGGAGTTGAGGTCCGCGAGGCACACGCAGACCGTGTTGCCGCCGAGGTCCTGCCACGGTCCCGAGATGTTCGGGCGCGGGAGGTTGGTGCAGACCGTCGTGCCCGAAAGGGTCACCGAGGAGTTCCCGGAGCCGCCGATGTCGAGGATCCCGATGCCCCCCTGAGAGATCAGGGCGGAGTTGCCGGTGACCGAGCAACCGACGAACTCGATGCGAGACAGCGGGTCGCTCAGGTTGTCGATCGATACGCCGCCCATCACCGTCGTGCTCACGTTGGCACGCACATTCACCCGCATGAGCCGATGGCGGCCATTGACGATGTGGATGCCGGCGCCCCGGCTCTCGCAAATGTTCTGCTCGACCGTGCAGTCGATCAGGGCACACTCGCTGTTGAGGAACTCGATGCCGCCGCCGAATGCACCCGCACGGTTCGCACGGAAGACGCAGTCGCGGAACGTTCCCGTGGAGAGGCGCGTGTACAGGCCCGCGCCGTATGAGGCGAGATTGTCGACGAAGACGCAGTCCCGCGCTCCGGCCGCGCTCTCGTCGGAGAACAGGCCGCCGCCCACAAGGAACTGAGGCGCCGCGGGAATGGGCGTGCCGGTAATGCCGCCACGGATGGTGAAGCCGCGGATTCCTGCAGTCGCCGGCTCGCCGCCGGAGAACCGCACCACCGAGGAAACCTGGCCGCTGCTGCCCTGGATGGTCGTGGTCGCGGCCCCATCGCCCTGGACCATCACGTCCCTTCCGGACAAGTTGATCGGCCCTGCATAGGTTCCCGGAGCGACGAGGATCAGGCGCCGCAGGCCAAGGGGAGTCGCGTTGATCGCCGACTGGATCGTCGAGAAGTCCTGGGGCACCCGCACCGTATCGCACGCCGCGCTCATGCCGGATGCGCAGTAATGCTGGCGGATCTCGTAAGCCGAGAGCGCGCGTTGATAGATCGCAACCTCGTCGATCTCGCCGCGGAAGTAGTAGGCAAACGCTGGGAAGTCGTGCGCGCCGATCGACACGGACGCATTCAGCGAGCTGAATGGAGCCGATGGCCAAGTCCGTTCCTGCTCCAGGATGCCGTCGACGTAGAAGCGGACCCGGTTTGCGGGCCGATCAAAGGTCAGCACATAGTGCCGCCACTGCTGCAGGTCCGCGGAATTGTCCGGCGTCCAGCTTGATGCAGCCTGCAGGTCCGGCGACAACTGAAGCTTGATGTCGCCGCCGATCGTGGCAGGGGGCCCGGTCAGCGTCATCTTGGCGCTGCCGAGCTGCTGGTCACGACCCACGCCGAAGAGCTGCTGAGTGATGCCTGCGGTTGCGCCCACGGGCCTCGCCCACAACTCGACCGAGTACCGCTCCGCCGTGGCGGTCGTGGCTGCGGCTGTGGCGAGAACCTTTCCTTCAACGAACCGGTAGCAGTTGCCCAGCGCCGTGGTCGCCGAGGGCTGCGCCTGGACGATGTTGCCGAGCAACGTGCCGGCGTTGCCGCCTGGAACCGAATTCGCCGCCTGTCCCTGGCCCGCAACCTCCTCGAAGCGCCAGTAGGCGGTCGGCTGAGAAGACATCACGGCGTTGGAGTAGGCCGTCTGGCTGGGCGTGAGCGGGATGGTGAACTCGAAGGTTCCCTGGCTCAGCGAGCCGTCCGGCCGGCGCATGCTGGCGCTCAGCTTCCAGTTGATCTGGCGGCCCGGGCTCTTGTCCGTGATGTACAGGTGCCCGACCAGCATGCCTTGCTGCGCCGACGCCGCCGCCGGGCTCGAGCTCGCCACCCGGTTGGTCAGCCCCGCGAGGCTGCGCGCCGGCGTCGACGCGCCGACGATGTACCAGCCGCCCGCCTGGGGCACGGCATTCACCCAGGGGTTGGTGAAGCCGGTCGAGTTGGACGGAGTGCTGAAGGCGTTGACCGAGATGTTGCCCGCATCGACGTCCGTGTAGGCGACGTGCCACGTGGGATCGCCGAGCGTCGAGCCGTTGCCGAGCCACGCGCCCGTCGTGGTGTTGAAGGTGCCGCCGACGGTGAGGAAGCTGTCGAGCGTCGTCCAGCTCTGGCTGCCCACCGGCGCGAACACCGACTGCGAGCCCTCGCCCTGGCGGAAGCCGCCGGATGCGTTCGTCGTGATGAAGCCCGCAGAAGGACCCGCAGTGCCGCCGAAGCGGTTGAGGAGCACGTCGCCGGAGTTGTTCGTGGCCGCGAACACGTCGACGAGATAGCCCCCGGGGACGTAGCGGACGTTTGCGGTCCAGCCGATGAAGTCGGCGCTCGCGGCAGATGCCACGAACGCACACGCGATGCCCGCCACGGAGTTCCGGATCATCGTTCCCAGTCTTTCTGGTCCCCTGGACCGACAGCGTCGCCAACACAGCCCGCCGACCA
>JBIIIL010000062.1:0-11400 GCA_044234825.1 Phycisphaerales bacterium | reverse complement strand
GATCCCCAGTAGGATTTCCCTCTCACATGGGCCGGTGCCACGGCCCCCGTTGGTGGCACATTCAAGAGAGTCAAGGTAGGACACGTGTTCAAGATCTATGTCGGCAATCTCAACTTCCGCACGACCCAGGACGGTCTCCAGGAGCTCTTCGGGGCTTATGGCGCCGTGACCGAGGTCTTTCTGGCCACTGACCGGGAGACCGGTCGCTCGCGAGGCTTCGGCTTCGTGACCATGGCTGACAAGGCCCAGGGCGAGGCAGCAGTCTCCGCGCTCAACGGCAAGGACTTCGAGGGTCGCAACCTCGTCGTCAACGAGGCTCGCCCGCGCGAGGAGCGTCCGCGTGGCGGTGGTGGCGGCGGCTACGGTGGTGGTGGCGGCGGCCGTGGCGGTTACGGCGGCGGCGGTGGTGGTCGCGGCGGCTACGGCCGTGGCGATCGCTGACCAGCCCAGCCCAGCACTGTGAACGAACCCAACGCGCGCCACTTCGGTGGCGCGCTTTTCATTTTTGGGAGAGCCGTCGTGCCGCAGACGGGTGGTGGCGCGAAGCCACGGTCACATCCTGCGGCAGGTCACTTCATGTTGGCGAGCAGCCGGGGCACGGCCTTCTTCGCCAGCGGCGGAGCCTTCGCCAGAGCGGCCTGGATCGAGGCCTGGTCTCGGCGCAGCTCCTGCAGGATCTTCACCACCGCGTTGTCGAGGTTGAAGAGCCAGCGCTTCCACTGCGCCTCCAGCTCCTGCCGGTTGTAGCGGGTCATCGGGTCGTCGAGCCCGCTCTGGGCTACGGCCCACTCGATGAGCTTCACGCCGGTGCCGTCAAAGCGGTAGAGCGCCAGCGCGTTCGCGAGGCGGCGCGGCGCAGGGACGAACGGGTCCGTGGCCTCGAGGGGGACGGCCGTCATCAGGTCCTCGGGCTTCTTCTTGGAGATCTCCGCGAGCCACCCTCCGCCCGAGGACTGCGCGTGCTCGGCGATCGTCGGGCGAGCGTGGAAGTCGATGGCCTCGACAGACGTGGCGGCGCCGTCGGTGACGTGATCGAGCGGCGCGATGCTCGCCAGCAGCACCTTCTCGCCGACGCTGGGGAAGCGCACCCACAGGCGCATGTCTGTGCCGCCTTCGCGGCTCAGCATCTCGGTGCGCGACACAACTCCGGTGCCCCATTCGGGCGACCGCCGATGGCGAACCTTGTCGCCCTTCTTGAAGATCGTGGTTTGCATAGACCGCACGCAATCCGGCATCCATCGCCGGGCTCCCCATTTCGCGGTAGGTTGCGTGCGTCATGAGTATAGCCCCGAATCGCCTCGGCACCATCGTGTTTCTAGGCGACATTGTGGGTCAACCGGGTCGGCGTGCGGTGCTCCAGGCGATTCCCCAGATCCGCGAGCGATTGGGACCGTCGGCGATCATGATCGCCAACGCGGAGAACATCCGGAACGGGTCCGGATGCACGCCGGACCTGTACCGGGGCCTGCGCGAGGCGGGGGTAGACGCGGTCACCTTGGGAGACCATGCCTTCAGGGACGCCAAGATCGTGCCCGAGCTCGAGGCTGCGATCCATCCCATCTGCCGGCCTGCCAACCTGTCGGCCAAGGCGCCAGGAAAGCGGTGGGTCCGGATCGCCCCTGGGGAGCGGTTCCCCAAGCCAATCTATGTCTTCACCGTGCTCGGACGCATCTTCTTTCCGCTGCCCGCGGACGATCCGTTCGCGACGGCCGACGCGGTGCTCGCCAGCATCCCTGAGCCTGACTCCTGCGTGATCGTCGAGGCGCATATGGAGGCCACGAGCGAGAAGTATGCGCTCGCGCACTACCTCGACGGCCGGGTCACTGCCGTCGTGGGGTCGCACACGCATGTGCCGACCGCGGACGCGCGCATTCTCAAGGGCGGCACGGCCTACATCACGGACGTCGGCATGTGCGGCCCGTACGACACGGTGATCGGCCGCGATGCGGCGATGGTGGTCAAGGGCATGACGACCGCCATGCATGTGGCCTACGAGATGGGTGAGGGCGGCGAGCGCACGTGCGGGGTGTCGATTGCCGTCGATGCGCACTCGTGCCGAGCCACAGCGATCGAGAGGATCGATATCGTGGCCGACCGCACGCGCGCACCGTTCAGGTAGTCATCCGCTCAGGTCGAGCGCGGTGCGCCGAACCCGCCGCCGCCGGGCGTCTCGATCACGAGCAGGTCGCCGGCCTGCGCATCAAAGGCAGCGCGGCCGGCGAGTGGCGTGACCGTGCCGTCAGGGTGCTCGATGCGCTGCGTGCCCACAGCCCCATCGAGTCCGCCGACTAGCCCGCGCGGGGGCGTGGTGCGGTGCTGCGACAGGAACGACCCGGTGGCTGGCGCAAGGAACCGAATCGCGCGGACCGCGCCGTCCCCGCCGGGATTTGCTCCGGCGCCGCCTGAATGCTCGCGCACGGCGAATCGCTCGAGCCGAACGGGGTGGCGGCGCTCGAGGACCTCGATGTCCGTGATGCGGGTGTTGGTGAGGTGGGTGTGGATCGCGCTTGTGCCTGCGCCAGCGACCGACCCGCCCGCGCCGCCGCAGATCGTCTCGTAGAAGCCCCAGTCGCTGCCGCCGAACAGCAGGTTGTTCATCGTGCCCTGACTCTCTGCGGCGAGGCCGAGTGCCGACAGCAGCATGTCGACGAGCCGCTGCGCAGTGTCCGTCTGGCCGACCGCGACCGCGGGAGCTCGGGTCGGATCATCGCCCACCTCGGCGCTGAGGATGCATCCGTGCGGCAGCGTGATGCGCACGGGGTCGAGGAGGCTCTCGGCGACGGGAAGCCCCATGCCTTCACGGCCCGGCGCACGCGCCACCAGCAGCCGCATCACATACAGGATTGACGCGCGGGTCACGGATGCAGGCATGTTGAGGTTGCCCCGGTGGCAACCTCCGGTGCCCGAGAAGTCCATGTCGAGGGTGCCGCCGTCGTGTCGGGTGATGCGCACGGCAAGGGCCGTGCCATCATCGAGCTGCACCCCATGATGCACGGCTTGGCCGATGGGCGGGTGCTCGAGCGCACGGATCGAGTCGCGCGCCGCAGCCGCGGACGCCTCGGCGATGCGGTCGTACGCCTGATGCAGGTTCGGGACGCCCGCGCGTTCCGCGATGGCGCGCACGGCGTGACGGCCGGCGACCAGGGCCGCCACCTGCGCACGCAGGTCGGCGAGGTTCTCGCGGGGGCTTCGGCTCGGCCACGGACCCGATCGCAGCAGGCGGTCAATGTCCCCTAGGCACTCCTCTCCCTTGGACACGATGCGCGTGGGCGGAATGAGGACGCCCTCCTCGGCCAGGCGTGTCGCATCGGGCGGCATCGAGCCGGGTCGCGAGCCGCCGATTTCCGCGTGATGAGCGCGGGCAGCGACGAACCCAAGGTGCGTACCCGGGTCTTCCGGATCATCGCGCTCGTGCACTGATGCCATGGCCGTGACGTCGGGAAGGTGCGCACCGCCGTATCCGGGGTGATTGACGCACCAGACCTCGCCCGGGCGGATGGCATGCGCCGCGCAGACCGCACGCACACACGCGCCGAGCGCACCGAGATGGACGGGAATGTGAGGGGCATTGACCACAAGGCGCCCTGCGGCATCGAGTATGCCGCAGGAGTAGTCGAGTCGGTCGCGCACGTTCACCGACAGCGCGGTGCGCCGAAGCTGCTCGCCCATCTCGGCGGCCGCGGCCGCGAGCGCACTGGCGATTCGCTCGGTCGAGGGAGGGTCCGCAGGCGCGCGCTCAGGTTGGCTTGAGGTCGGCCGGCCGTCGGCGGGTTTCTTGCCGCCGTTGCGGCTGCCTGCGGGGTCCGGCATCGGCGCCGCGGGCGTGAGCACGGCAGATCCGTCTGCATGCTCGCGCATCTGCCATCCGGCCGGGACCCATGCCGTGCTTCCCATGCGCGAGATGACCACGGGCCCGTGCCGCACGGTCACGTCAGCGCTGGACTTTGGCTGGTGCGAGGGGCAGCGCTGCATCGCTCTGACGATGACCTGCTCGATCTCCAGCGGTCGGTCATCCGGCAATGTGCCGAAGCGGCTTCGCCACTGGGCACGAAAGGCATCGCGAAGGGCATACGCCAGGTCGTCGGCAGAACGGCTGCGCATGTCCAGTGCAATCGGCAGCCCCTCCTCCTGGCCCTGCCTGCGCACCATGCATGTCAGTGCCGCATCAGCATCGGATGGCGTGATCCCCCATCGATCGAGCGCGCACTGCGCAGCCGCATGCGCCTCGCTCACGAGGCTCATCAGGCGCGCATGCCATCCATCGGAACCCACGGTGACGAGTGCCACACGCGACTCCTCGCGCTGGAGTGGCGTGGTGCACGCGCCGTGCGCGCACAGGAGTCCCGCGTCTGCAGGCAGGATGACGGCCGGCATCTCGAGCAACTCGGCAATCGCGCACGCATGGAGCCCGCCAGCGCCGCCGAAGGCCACGAGCGCATGGTCGCGCGGGGATTCGCCTGCACGGGCGAGCGCAGCGCGGATGGCGCCTGCCATCGACTCATCGGCGATGGCGATGAACTCGCGGAGGAGCGAGTCCCGCGAGTGGGGGACCGCCAGGTGCGCATTCGCCTTCGCGAGCACTGCCTCGGCGGCGCGCTCGGCGGCGGCGATGTCCATGGGGATGGGCATCCGATCGGCGTCGATTCGTCCAAGCAGCAGGTGGGCATCGGTCAGCGTGAGCGGGCCGCCTGAGCCGTAGGACGCCGGCCCCGGGCTCGCGCCGGCGCTTCGAGGTCCTACACGGAGGGCGCAGCCATCGTGCCACAGGATTGAGCCGCCGCCCGCGGCGACCGACTCGACGGCGACACATGGCGATGCCAGCTCTACCTCTGCCACGGTCGTCTGCCGTGCCAGATCGGGCATTCCATCCGTGGCACGCGACGCATCCGCGCTCGTGCCGCCCACATCAAGCGTGACGCAGCGGCGAAACCCAAGCGCAGCGGCCGCTCGTGCCGCGGCGGCGACGCCGGTGGCGGGACCGCTGAGCAGGCAGTCCTTGGCCATGTAGTCGGCAGCCGGGACTGCAGCGCCGGAGCTGGCGGACAGGAAGAGTCGGGCGCCGCGTGCATCGCGCGTCAGGCGCTCCACGAACCCGCCAATCGCCGGGCGCAGGGCGGCTTCGACGACCGCAGCCTGCGCACGCGGCAGGAAGGAAGCGGTGGCTGCAATGTCCGCACTGGTCACCACGTGAGGATGGTGCGACTGAAGCGCATGGGCGGTCATGCGCTCGTGCGATGCATTGACCGCGCCATGGACAAAGGCGATGGCCACAGCATCCGCTCCCGGATCGCGCGCAGCCTCGCAGGCACGGGCCACCTCAACATCCGTCAGTGGCGCGATGACCGTGCCCGACGCCGACATGCGCTCTCGCACGCCGATTCGACGGGCGGCAAGGGGCATTCGCCGCGAGGGCGCGAGCGCAAAGATGTCACGCCGCCTCTGGTCCCCGATGAGGAGGGCATCCTCGTGGCCTTCGGTGGTGAGCAGGACCACCCGGGCCGCCTTCCCCTCGAGGAGCGCATTGGTGCCGATCGTGGTGCCCACCCGCAGGTCGACGTCGTCGAGCGACTCGCGCATGGTGCGTCCGAGCGCAATCCGTGCCGCAAGCACCGGGACCGCAAGCGCCGATCGAAGGCGCACGACCGTGCCTGGCGCAGCGCCGGCTGGCCACGCGTCACCGCAGTGAAGCGTGACGGTGCCGCGTGGCTCGGTGGCATCTGATCCGGTCACGCGAATCCATGCGGATGCGCCTGCCGCAGCATCGCAGCCTGCCCAGAATCCTTGCGGCACGTGCGGCAGCCCTGAAAGCGTGATCGCCTGCCCGGTGGCGCGCACCACGCGCGCGCGCAGTTCGCCTGAACTTGGCACCTTGGACCGGCTGACGATGCCATCGTCGCTCCGTGCGACGCAGTCCGTGAAGGTGCCGCCAGTGTCGACACCGATGGTCCATCGCCGCATCGCGCTCACGATACTGATGCAACGCCGTGCGCGATCGTGCCGCACCGGCGCGCATGACGCGACTACCCTTGCGCCGTTGGGAGCGCTCATCGACCTGGCCTATGTGTCCGCTGCTGCGGTGACCAGCCCGATCTGGTCATGGCGCATGTGGCGTGCCGGCAAGCTGCGCACGGACTGGGCGGCCCGGATGGGCGAGGTGCGGTCCGCGCTGCCCGATCGGGGCGCCCGCCCAAGGGTGCTCGTGCACGCGGTGTCCGTGGGGGAGGTCAACGCCGTTCGTGCGCTCGTGGCCGAACTGTCAGGCACCTGCGATGTGGTGGTGTCCGCGACTACGGATACGGGGTTCGCGCGCGCCGTGCAGGTCTTCGCGCCCGCCATTCGGGTGGTGCGCTACCCATTCGACATCTCGACAGCCGTGAAATCGTTCCTGGACGCGATTCGGCCTGATGCGGTGCTGCTGTGCGAGCTTGAGGTGTGGCCCAACTTCACCGAGGCCTGCGTGGCGCGTGGCATTCCGGTTGCGGTGGTGAATGGCCGGCTGAGCGCACGGAGCTTCCGCGGCTACTTCCGCGGCCGTGCCATCTTGAGCCCCATGTTCGGTCGCCTTGCGGCGGTCGGCGCGCAGGACGAGGCGTATGCGGAGCGTTTCGTGCAGATGGGCGTGCCGGGATCGCGGGTCTGCGTCACTGGCACCATGAAGTGGGACACTGCGGAGATCGCAGACCATGTCGAGGGAGCCGAAGAGCTGGCGCGGGATCTTGGCATCGACCGCAGCCGCCCCCTCATCGTCGCAGGATCGACGGCTCCCGACGAGCATGCGCTCCTGCATGCGGCCGTGCCGAGCGGCGCGCAGCTGCTGTGCGCGCCCCGCAAGCCCGAGTGGTTCGACCGGGCTGCGAGTGACCTTCCGGGCTGCGTGCGCCGGTCGCGCGCGTCGTCGGCGTCGCGGGGATCTGGCGCGGACCGATTCCTGCTCGATTCGATCGGCGAGCTGCGGCGCGCGTACGCGCTCGCCGACGTCGTGGTCATCGGCCGCACCTTCGGCGACCTGCACGGATCAGACATGATGGAGCCTGCGGCACTTGGGCGCTGCATCGTGGCTGGGCCGCGCACGGATGACTTTGCGGTGACTGCCGAGGCGCTGCGCCACGGCGGGGGGCTCGTCGATGCCACACGCGACTCGCTTGGGCGGACGCTGGCTGAGCTCGCCGGCGATCCTGCGCGCCGCGGGGCGCTGGGCCGTGCCGCACGCGAGGTGGTCCGCGCGAACCAGGGGGCCACGGGTCGGACGGTCGCGCTGGCGCACCGCGTGGTCGCCATGAGCCGAGCGCGCTCGGCGGAGGTGGCCTCATGAGGCAGGGGACCCACGATGGCATCGAGGCGCACGTGATCTCCTCTGTCACGGCACCGGGGATATCGCTGCCCGCCTGGATCTCGGTCGGGCCGGGGGATGACATGGCCGCGATCGCGCCTCAGGCATGCATCCATGGAGTGCTTGCCGCATGCGATCAGGTCGTGGAGGGTCGCCACTTCACGCGCCAGACGCCGCTGGCGCTCGTGGGCCGGAAGGTCGTCGCGCGCAACATCAGCGATGTGGCGGCGATGGCTGCGGAGCCGCTGGCGACGCTCGCATCGTGCGTCCTCCCGCGGCGCATCGGCATCGATGGGGCGCAGACGCTGCTTGAGTCGCTCAGGCGCCATGCCGCGCAGTGGGGCGCTCCGCTGATCGGCGGGGACACGGCCGTGCACGCGGACTCCGATGGACCCCTGACGCTGAGCGTGACGATCCTGGCGAGGCCCCGTGTCAGCGCGGATGGCCAGCCGCGGCGCATCGTCCTGCGGCGGGGCGCTCGGGCCGGCGACGCGCTCTACGTGACTGGCGCGCTCGGCGGCTCCTTCGGTGCCGATGGCCTCGGACGCCACCTGCACTTCGAGCCGCGGCTTGCTGCCGCGCATGCGCTCGCGGATGCGCTCGGCGACGCGCTGCATGCGATGATCGACGTGAGCGATGGGCTTGGGCTCGATGCCGGACGAATCGCCGGCGCGAGCGAAGGGCAGCTGACCGCTCTCATCGACGGCGCGCGCGTGCCGCGCCATGCTGGCGTGTCGCTTGAGGCTGCCATCTCCGACGGCGAGGACCATGAGCTGCTGCTGGCCGTCGCAGCGGATGCCAGTGTCCCGGAGTCGCTGCCGGATGGGCAGGGCGGCTCGGTGCGCTGCACCCGCATCGGCTCGTGCGTGCCGAGGGCGCCGTCGATGCCTGACGCGCGCTCGGCGCTCGTGAATCCGGCGACGGGTGCAGTGCAGGACATCTCGCGCAAGGGGTGGATGCATGAGTGACCACGCGCCCGACATGACGCTGCTGGCATCGGCCGAGGACACCGAGGCATTTGCGGAGGTGTTCGCGGCGCGCCTCGAGCCCGGAGACGTGGTGGCGCTTGAGGGCGAGCTTGGCGCAGGCAAGACGTGCTTCGTCAGGGGCATGGCGCGCGGGCTCGGCATCGACCCTGCGGACGTCTCAAGCCCCACCTTCGTGTCCATGCAGCGCTACGGCGGAGGCCGCGTGCCGCTCGTGCACATCGACGCCTGGCGCATGCACTCGGCGGATGCGCTCGACGGCCTCGGGTGGGACGAGACGCTGGCCGCGCGCGATGCCATCGTCGCCATCGAGTGGCCCAGCAAGGTGCACGCTGCGCTGCCCCCGCAGCGCATTGACGTGACGCTCGCGCCTGCCGCATCGGGCGGACGCGTCGTCGTGGTGGACGACCGCCGGCGCGAAGCGCCATCGTCACGGTGCCGTACGTGTGGTGGCGCGACCCGACCCAACGATCCGTTCTGCAGCGCACGCTGCCGCGCCGTCGACCTGCGCCGCTGGCTGACAGGCGCCTACCGGATCGCCGGGAGCGACGCTGCCGCTGGTGACTCGGATGAACTCAACCAGTGATCCCAGTGTCCTCGCCGTCGACTGACGTGCGGCTCACCGCATAGATCTGGAAGCGGTGACCCACCGCCGACCATCCCAGCTCGCGGCAGATGCGCTCGCGCAGCGCGATCAGCTCAGGCGCCTCGAACTCGACCAGCTTGCCGGTCTTCATGCACACCATGAAGTCGCGCGGCGCCTTGCCGTAGATCAGCTGGTAGTGCGCCTGGTTCGAGTCAAAGAGCGCCTGCGTGATGATGCCCGCATCCTGCAGCAGCTTGATCGTCCGGTAGATCGTCGCCTTGGAGACGCGGTGTCCCTTGCGGCGCATGTCCAGCAGGAGTTCCTCGGCCTCGAAGAGGCCGTCCCGCTTGATGATGGCGTCAAGAACGTCCGCGCGCTCGGCGGTGTACTTGAGGCCCTTCGTGCGGAGGAAGCGGCGGAAGACGCTGCAGATGGGCGCCATGACCTTGGGGGCCGCCGGTGGCATGCGATCGGCCGCGGCTGGCGGGTTCTTGCCTCGCTGGGGGTTCGAAGGTGGCATAGAGTCCTATAATCTATGTTCTGTACAACTCAATCTGGGGCAGAGTGCGCCACCCATCCGACGCCGCGCATGCGGCTGCGAGCCCACGGCTTCCGCGGCGTTCTCATGGTGCAGCCGTTCCAGCCGCGCCCGCGGCGTCCCCCTGAGGTGCAGCGCGCGTTCGCCAGGCGTCTGCGTAACCATCACCTGCTGTGGCGAGCGCCGCCGTCGCTGCCTCGATCACGCTGGCGCGTTGCCCCTCGTCAGCGCCGGCAATCGACCAGGCACGCTCAAACTGGCCGTTCGCGTCGGCGACTTGCCCAAGCGCCGCAAGTATGCGCGCGTAGACCAGGATGGCCTGAAGCTTCCGTGCTGCGGAGAGTCCCTCAGGTGGCGTGAGCGCCACGCGCTCCACGAGCGGACGCGCCTCCGCAGCGGCACCGCGCGCAAGCATGGCGCGCGCCACAGCGGCCTTGGCGCCGATGGTGTTGGCGTGATCCGGACCTACGGCTTTCTCGAATCCCGCGGCGGCGATCGTCCAGTGGCGCTCTGCATCGGCGTGCCGTCCCATGGCCCAGTAGACGTACCCGAGGTTGTTTGTGGCGGTCATGGTGCGCGGGGCTGCATCACCGAGGGTGCGCCGGTATCGCTCGAGGACATCGCGCCCGATCGATTCCGCCTCGTCAAGCTTGCCTTGCATCTCGAGCGCTGCGGCGAGGTCGTTGCGCACGATGAGCGTCCGCACGTGGTCGGGGCCGAGCGACGACTCGAGCACCGCGGCGAGCTGCCTGAAGTCTGATTCCGCGCCCGGAAGGTCTCCAGTGTCCCGCCGTATCGACGCAGCGCTGTGGCGCGCCGAGACGGTCTCTGCATGGGAGTCGCCGAGCACGCGCTGCATGGCGGGCAGGATCGCGTCAAGTTCCGCCCTTGCATCCGCGAGGCGCCCGCTCACGCGCAGGATGAGCGCCCGCGACTGACGGGCCGAGAGCGTCTCCGGATGGTCGTTGCCGAGCCGCTGCGTCCGCACCGATACGACCGCATCGACGTTAGAGAGGGCTTCGGCACGCTTGCCGAGCTGGCGCTGCACCTCGGCGAGGTTGACGCGGGACCGGAGCGTTCGGTCGGCTTCCGCCCCGAGCACGCGGGTGCGCCGTTCGATCACGTCGAGGTACAGCGCCTCGGATTCCGTGAGGCGCCCCTGTGCATCTCGCAGCAGCGCTAGGTTGCCCATCGACACGAGCGTGTCGTCATGATCCGCGCCGAGCCTCTCGAGGCGTGCGGCAAGTGCGCCCTCCAGAAGCGGAGCCGCATCCTGGAGGCGGCCACGCGCGAGCAGCACGTCTCCAAGATCATTCTTCGCTGTAAGCACCAGCGCGCCGTCGTCCATCTGCTCCGCCAGCTCCAGTGCGCGCCTGAGATGCAGCTCTGCGGAGTCCCACTGGCCGATGGACCGGTAGGCGACGCCAACCGTGCGGTGCACGTCGCGCGCGACTTGCGGATCGTCGCCGAACCTGCTGTCGATCTGCGCAGCCGCGCTGTCGACCATCAGTCGGACAAGCCGCGTATCCATGCCGCGCGCGGTAGACGGCTCGACAGCGCTCAGAATCGACTTGTTGAACTCGGCGAGGCGCTCGAAGCGGGCCAGCTGCGCCTCGGCAAGCGCGAGGTTGCGCCTGGCCTGCACGAGGCCGTAGGCGGTGCCCGCAAGCGCCGCCATCACGCCGGTCGCGGCCGTCACGGCCACAGCGACGCCGAGCCGGTTGCGCCGCACGAACTTGCGCGTGCGGAGCATGGCGTTGGGCGGACCGGCCGTGACCGGCTCGTCGCGAAGCCAGCGCCCCAGGTCGTCGCTGAGCGCCGCCGCGCCCGGATAGCGGCGCTCAGGATCCTTCTCGAGGCACCGCATCGCGATCCAGTCGAGCTCGGGTGCGGTCAGCGTGCATAGCCGTCGCCACGGCATGCCACGTGCGTGGGCGAGCCTCACGGCGCCCTCTGGGTC
>JBIIIL010000283.1:0-2943 GCA_044234825.1 Phycisphaerales bacterium | reverse complement strand
GTCGACGCTGCAAGCGTGCGAATCCCGGCGATCGCGATCGGCCTGGCAGGGAACCTCCTCGTGTGCATCGCGATGGGACGCTGGTTCGGGCGCACCGCGGCGTTCGTCACTGCCTTCGCCATCTGCTTCGACCCTACGGTTGGAATGCAGTCAAGGCTCGATTGGGGTCCGAACGCCATCATGTTCCTCTGCCGGGGTGGTTTTCTGGTGAGCATGGCGCTGGCGACCACCGGACGCGTGCGGAGTGGCCTGCTCGGCATGGCTGCGTTCACGGCAGCGGGCTGCTTCGACAAGCTCAGCTTCCTGTGGGTGGTCGTGCCCGGGCTTGCGATGTTCATGGTCATCGAGCGCGAGCTGCTTCTCGGCCTCCTTCGCCGACACCGGGCTGCCACCATAGGGTGGTGCCTGACGATGGCTGCGGTGGTTGGGGGAGCGTTGCTCCTGGCGATCGTCGCGCCTTTGCAGCCGCCCTCCACCAGTCTTGCGGTCCGTGTGGCCGAGGCAGGGCAGCTGCTCTGGTCTGCGATGGCAGGCGACGGGGCGATCAGCGTGGTGTACTGGGGCGCGGCCGGTCAGCACGGCATGCAGGCAGCGCTCGCGCTCGGGTCGCTGGTGCTCGCTGCAGCACTGGGGCTGAGGGCAGTTCGCCCGCAGGTCTCCGCATGGAAGCGCGCATGGATGTGGCTCTGCAGCTCCTGCGCGCTCGTGGCGCTCATGTTCACTGTGACGCGCGACGCAACCGGACCCCACCATGCCGCGGTGATCGGCGGTCTGTGGCAGCTTCCGTTCGTGCCGCCGATCGCCGCCGGCATTGCCCGCCTCGGTTGGCGCGGCCACGCATTTGCTCCCGCTGTCCGAGGTGCGGGGTCCGCGGCAATCCAGTGCATCCTGGTGGCAACCGCATCGGTCGCATGCCTCACGATGACATGGCAGCGGGTCAGTGCGCTCGTGGCGCCCCCGGTCAATCCGAACTGGGACACGGCGAACTGGAGGCTCGCGGAGTTCATCGCCTCATCCACTGACCAGACGGTGGTCATGACAGACTGGGGGATGGGCAATCAGGCGATAGCGGTGACACGAGGGCGCAGTGGGCGTGTAGCTGATGCATGGCCGTCGTTCAGCTCCGACCGTGGAGCAGCCGAAGCACTGGATCGTCACGGCATGGCCAGTCTGTACTGCCTTCGCACGCCTTCATTCGAGACCATGCGAGGTCACCGCAAGCGCTTCCTCGCCACGGCGGCCACTCGCGGACTTGCGCCGCTGCGCGTGGCAGCCTTTGCGAATGAGCAGGGCGCCGAAATGATTGAAGTCGTCCGGCTGGTGCCGCTGAACCGCCCGAGCGCCGGCGTCAGGTGACGGTGGGCTTGCGCCCGCCCGCGCCCTCCGCCACCCCATGCACGCCTGATCTCGCGGCGACCGCCAGCAGCGCAGCCACAGCGTACGCGGCAATCGTCGCGATCCAGCGGTAGGTGGGCACCTCGAGCGCCACGTAGACGGCCGGCAGGAATGCAAGGTTCATGCCGACAAAGATCACCACCACCATGCCGTGCGACCGCAGGATGCGCGAGAGGTTCTGGTATGCGTGCGCGCGGTGCGCCTCCATCACGTTCTCGCCGCGGTAGGCACGGCGGATGACGCACACCGTCGCATCGGCGACGAACAGTGCCGGCAGGATCAGCCACGCGGAAAGCAGCCCTGGCAGCCGCACCGCATCCTGGATCGCCAGCGCCGCGAGCGTGAAGCCGAGCCACGTGCTGCCGCCGTCACCCATGAAGATCCTCGCACGGGGAGCGTTCCACGGCAGAAACCCCGCAAGTGCCGCGGCGAGCACGACGAGCGCAAGCAAGATTGGCGTCGAGCCGCCCGTGCACGCCGCGATCGCCAGTCCGGCCACCGCCACGTACAGGCTCTCGGTGGCGCACAGCCCATCGATCCCATCCATGAAGTTGAAGAGGTTGGCGCTCCACGTGAGCATGAATGCGGCGCCTGCGATGTACCCGGCATACTCGATGCCCTGCGGGCCGCGCGCCCGCCACAGGATGAGCGTGGCGATCACCACGGCGGCAACGGCCTGGATGCTCAGCCGGATCCACGGCTCGATGCGGCGCCGGTCATCGATGTAGCCCATCAGCGCAATGGATGCCCCCACAATCGCGGTGGTCAGGAGCACGGAGTCTGCCCACGCGATTGCGATGGCCACCCACGCCACTGTGACCGGCACCACGAATCCCATGCCGCCACCGACCGGGGTGGCGCGGGTGTGCGACCCTCGCGCGTGCGGCTGCACGATGTGGCCGGCGCGGAGCGCGTGCTGTCGCATCCACCAGGTGCCTGCACACGCGGTGGCAGCGACAAGCGGGGCAAGCCACGCAGTAGCGGAAAGCCAGCCAGTCTCCATGAGGGCACTCATTGCGGTCAGTGGATATCGGTTCGACGTGAGGGGTCAGTCGACTTCCGCCCGTGTGTGCGGCCACATGAGCGCCATGACGATCCCTCCCGCCGCCAGCACCGATGAGTTGAAGACTGTGTCGCCCGCGGCAGACACAATCCAGAGAATTGTTGCGGCGGCCGCTCCCGCATGCGCGGCATCCAGGCGTGCCGATCGCACCGTCGCCCGGGCAATCAGGCAGAGGATCGCCCCGAGCGAGGCGATCCCGATGAGGCCGAGCTCAGCGAGCACCATGATGTAGAGCGAGTGGGGCTGGGATGGACTCAGGAGGCTGGGAACAAGGTCGACGACGGCGGGGTTCGCCGCCGCAAAGGCTGGACCATGCGGGTAGTCGGCAATGATGGCGGGGGTTGAGCCCCATCCCCATCCGAACAGCGGATGTTGCTCAAACCCGTGCCAGCATGCGCTCCACCAGAACACGCGCGCAGCGACAGACCGCATCGTGACGATGCTGCTTGCGCCATCCATCTCGACGCGACGATCCAGTGCCCACC
>JBIIIL010000282.1:0-2945 GCA_044234825.1 Phycisphaerales bacterium | reverse complement strand
CGCGAACGACTGGCCACTGCTCAGCTCGACAGTGGTGCTGGAGCGGCGCGTGATGACGCCGGGAATCGTGAATCCGTTCTGCTCCACGGCGCCGATCTCGCTGAGCTCGCTCACTTCGGGCGACACCTCAAGCCGGAGCCGGCCCTCGCCCAGCACCTGCGGCCTGAACTTGAGCTGCACGCCGAACTCCTTGTACTGCACCGTCACGGTGTTTCCGCCGCTGACGCCCGTGCCCTGCACGATGGGCACGGGGAACTCGCCGCCCACGAGGAATGTCGCCTCCTCGCCGCTCACGGCCACGAGATTCGGCTCGGCGAGCAGCCGCACGTACCGGTTCTCCGAGAGGGCGTTGATGAAGATCTCCAGGTTGGATCCCGGGATGCCGCCAAAGAGCGTGGTCGCCGACGACACGCCGCTTCCGGCCTGATCGAACATGAATCTCGCATTGTCAGCGGGCGCGAATGGCGTAGGGGTGATCGACACGCGCTGGAACGGGGTGCCGCCCGGCGCCTGGAATCCACCAAAGGCCGACGATCCGCCCACGACTCCGCCGAACGCGAGCTCGCGCAGTGCGGTCCGGCTCGCCTCGGCGATGCGAACCCTCAGCTGCACCTGCTGCACACCAGGGATCCTCGTCAGGTTGACCCAATCGGTCGCGATGGAATCCATGAACTCGGAGACCTGCGCACCCGTGGCGACATCTGGCACCGTGCCGCGAAGCGTGATCGTTCCGTTGACATCGCCCACATCCAGCTCCGTGCCGAACAGGCGGCGAATCCGATCCTCGATCTCCTTGTCATCCACAGTGACACGCAGGCTTCGGATGGTCGTCTCGCCCGACTCGAGGCGGAAGACCACGTCAGTGGTGCCAGGCTTGCGCGCCACCAGCACGACCTCAGTGGGCGAGATCGGCTTGGCGTCGGCCATGGCGGACAGCACAATGATCACCGACTCGATGCGCTGGGGCATGCTGATCACCAGCGATCCGCCAACGGGCATCTCGATCTGCGGGCCGCGGACCGCCGCGCCCGCGCCTGCGGCCTGCGTCGAAGGTTGCACTGTCGCCGACTGCGCGGCAACGCTCGGTAGGGGATTGATCGTCGACAGCGCCGCAGCAGCTGCGAGAGTCGCGAGTCTCTGGAGTGAGTTCATGGCGTGGGATTGGTTTGCCGCGGCGCGCCGGCAGTGGTGGGAGCCTCTGGCATCTCGTGGGTCATCGTCGCATCACCGCGGGTCACGCTCACCCGCCAGACAGGTCGGGTTGGCGCGGCCTTCCCGGCTGCGGTCTCGGGCTTCTCCTGAGCGGTCTTGGCGGCAGCGGGTTCGGGTGGCAGAGCCGGTGCCGCGGGGACCTCAGGAAGCCCAAGGATGCTTCGCGCGGTCACCGACATGCCGGATGTGCTGCTCGGGATTCGCTCCTGGTCCGGCCGCAGTGCAATGCCGATGGTGCCGCGCGCGCTCGCGAGCTCGACTTCGGCAGCCTGTTCAGTGGTGACCGCCAACGCCACGATGAGCTTGCGACTTGGGGCACGCCTGTCACCCGTGGCCTCCGTTGCGCCCCTTGCACCGACCGCCTCATCGTTGACCGCCAGCACCCTCACGCCTTCGAGCAGGGTGATGGTCACCGTCTCGCGCTGGTCAGCTGCACGAGCCGGTCGCTCGAGCGTCGCGAACATGTCTACTCGAGCGCCGGGGTACAGGACGATCTCGGGACCGGAGTCCCGCAGGCTCACGGTGATGGCGCGCATGCCCGGCTCGAGCTGGCTGGCGATGGATGCACCCGAGCCCGGCACCACGAGATCCGTGCTGCGCAGGGCCTGTCCCTTCGCCAACGGGACCGTCAGCGTGCGTCCGACCGCGAGTGCGCGCGTGGCAATCACCGGCTCGCCGGCGGGGCGCGACGCCAACTCGATCTGACTGAGGTCTGATTCCTCGAGGCGGTGCCCCGCCGGGATATCGCGTGCGGCCACAGCGCAGGTCACTGCGACGACCGGGCCCGCGGCGCCCTTGGGTCCCGAGAGGGCCACTTGCAGCGCGAATGCGAGTGCGGCTGAAACGGCTGCGGCCACCAATCCAATGACGATCAGCTTTGGCGCGGGCATAGTCGGAGAACTCCCACGAGAGGCTCGGCGTCGGCGCAGCCTGCACCCTTTGCCATTGGCCCATCCATGCCAATCCCAGCCAAGTTGTCGGAGAGTACCGAAAGTCCGGCGGTGCGCTCAGTCCTCGGGTTCGCGGACCATGGATGCGTGTCCCGCGAGGGAGGAGGGGAGCGGCATCAGCTTGTCGAGCCCGAGCAGGCCGACGCTCGAGTAGGAGACCTCGATCCGGACGCTGATGGGCGTGCCCGGGGCCGCCAACTCGGGCTGCGACGGGTCGATGACGACCTGAGCGCCCGAAATGCCCAGCGCATCAAGTGAGGTGCCCACCTTCGACTGGACATCAGCGGCGGTGCTCCCGGCCAAGGATGCGTGCCGGGCACCCAATCGTGCGGCATGGTCCAGCTGCACCGAGCGGAGCAGCGCCCACGCGTACTCGAATCCCGAGAAGAGCACGATGAGGAGGATGGGGAGCGCGATCACAGCCTCGATCGATTCGGACCCCCGGGGCATTCGCGTGCGCCGCCTGCCCGTCATACGAGGCTCCCGTGATTGTGCCAGTACCACCAGGCGGCGACCGTGCCCGTCAGTATGGCTGGCGCGTAGGGAAACCAGCCCTGTGGGCGCGCGCGCTCGGGCTCGTCGATGCCCTCGTCACGGACAGACTTCTTCCTGAAGGCAGTACCGGAGATGACGCCTCGGAAGATCATCATGCCCTTTACGCGCGTCCAGAACAGTCCATGCATGAGCATGACCGGCACAGCAGTGAAGCCGTCCCGGTAGATCGTCACGATAATCGCCCACACAAGCCCGCAGATGGTGACGCCGAGCACCAGCACAACGGAC
>JBIIIL010000281.1:0-2953 GCA_044234825.1 Phycisphaerales bacterium | reverse complement strand
TTCTCGAGAACTTCGAGAACCGAGTGGGACTGCACGGACAGTTCTGACATGTTCGGTCTTCCTTGGAGTTGTTGTGTGGCCCGGGCCCGTCAATCAACAGATATTACTTTGCTGCGGGTTGCCTGGACTGACAGCCTGGGCATCGGGGACGGCCCGGTGGTCTATGAGTCAGGGTTGGCGTCCCTATTCCAATCTCGTCTTCCCGCGTCGAAGTGTTGCAAACCCTGCGCGATTTGTGGCTTGGCGCCAGAGGGATCGACTCGTTGGCGTGATCGCCAATTGGGCGTGCAGGCATCACCACCGCCCCGGCTCGCCGATCATCCACCCGAAGTCCGCGGGTCGAAGGGGCGCTAGCGGATCGATGGTCATCGTCTCGATTGTGGGCAGGCGGCGCTACCGGCCACCGTGGCAACGGCAGTCGCCGTGGCCGGCGCCCGGGTTCCCGAACATGCCGTAGGGGTTGCCGGGGATCACGCCGGGGATGGTGTCGAAGTTGCGGCCGAACGCGCCCTGGGGCGTGATGAAGGCGCTGCCCTCGTTCCAGAGGACCACGTTGCCGATGCGCTGGATCGGTCGGCCGTTGACCGACCAGAAGTTGTCGGTGATGCGGATGATTGAGTCGGCGCCGGCCGAGGCGGCGAGCGAGCAGGCGAGGGCGAGCGTGGCGGTAAGCGTGGTGCAAGACATGTGGGTGTCTCCGTGGTTGGATGGTGCGGATGCAGGCCGACGCTGGGTCGCATGGCGACGTTGCCGCGCTTCCCGGGTGCATGGCGTGGGCTTCACGGCCACACTATGGCGCGCGGGGGTGAAGCAGGAAGTGCAGCGCGCGGCAGCAATTGCACGCTTTCCACCGGGTTGGCGATGCCCGATGGCAGCCCGGCGTCACGCTCAGGCGGCGTCCACGAGCATCCATCGCCACCCCCCGTGATCCGCGTCAGTTCGGTGACGTGGAGCAGCCCGAGGGCCTCCTCGCGCGTGGGGTCACAGGGGCGTGGGCGAAGTCGCAGAACACTTCCGCATCGGGCTCGTACGGTTGCGTCGAAAGGGCGAGGTCGACGATGGTTCGCACGGAGTAACCATGCCTCGTTGGTGAAGCTCTCGCTCCATGTCCAATGCCGTCGAGCCAGCAGCGCAAGTCAGTCACGTCGGAGGCACGGGCGGTGACTCGAGACTGGTGTACACCTCAAGCCTGAACGCGAGTGCGTCAGCGATTTTCGTGGGCAGCGGCATCATGGTCTCGGCCGTCTCTGCATTGATGAGGTTGGCCACGGCGTCCTGGCCCATGACGACCTGGAACCACTGCTCACGGTCGCGCATCACCCGGAACTGGCGTTCGTCGGCGCCGCCCGAGATGTAGGGCAGGTACGACGTGATCGCGTGCCGGTCGGTTGCCTTGCAGCCGATCCGGTCGATGCGGCCCGTGCGCTGCTCGATGGTGCTTGGGTTCCAGGCCAGGTCGTGATGGATCATGTAGCGGCAGAATCGATGCAGGTCGACTCCTTCGGCCATGACTTCGCTGCAGACGAGGATGTCCGGGAGGAACGGCGTGTTGAAGGTTCGCATCCGCCGCTCACGTACCTTTCGCGGGGTTTCGCCGCTGCAGACGGCAACCTCGGCAAGCGTTGTTGCGTCAGCATCGGTTTCGTCTTGGTCGCCGCCGGACGCATGTGCCCCCGTGCTGATCTCCGCCAGCGCGCTCAAGTACATGGGAAGCTCGTCCTTTGAGCCGGCCGTGAGCAGGAATTCGATGAAAGCATGGAGCTTCTGTCGCCACGACTGGCCTGATGAGTCGGCATGGTCGAGGAACGCCTTGGCGACGTTCGCAGGTTCACTGTCGCGGGCCAGCTCGAACGGGAAGCACCGAGCCAGCGTCGATCGCACGCGCAGAAAGCGGCGCATGACCGTGGTCAGCTTCTCTCGCAGTTCGCGGGAGTCAGGCAGGGTGTCGATTCGCCCCGAGAAGTCATCAAGAATCCTCCGCAGTTCGGCATCGAGCGCGCGCCTTCCGGGTCGCGACTCGTCGAAGTACCGGTCCTGTATCTGCGCGATGGCGGCATCGATCGCGGAATCGGGATCATCTCCGGGAGGCAGCCCCAGGCGTTCCCTGGCCTTCGCCTTCGTCCGTCGCTCAAGCTCTCGGCTGATGTGTCGGCGCAGCGCGCGGCAGGTGTGTCGATAGAAGGCGAACACGACCACCTTCTCTCCGGCTTCCCAGAGGTCTGCTGCTCGCTGGACCGTGGCAGAGATCTTCGGATGGACTGCCTCCGACGCCTTGTCGAGCGACGATTTGAGTTGATCGACGTACCAGCGGTCTTGGAGCAGCGAGTCGATCTCTGGCGGCAGTGCCGAGTCATGCACGCGCGCCTCGGACTCAGAATCGAAGTCTGCCGGGTTCTGGCGATGCTCTCTGGTCTTCTGGAATGCCTCGTAGGACGAGCAGAGCGCTTCGCCCAGAAGGTCCTTGTTTGGGTTGACGGCGGCGCGTGCCGCAAGGAAGAATGGCAGGATCTGCTCGTCCGGCACGGCGATGCCGGCGCCATGTCGAGCATCCGGATCGACCATCGACCGGCCTTCGTGTCGTCGGCGTCGAGGGGTGCCGGAGGCGATCCAGACCGCACGCTTGTTGTGACGTATGACCAATGGTCGGAGCCGATCATTGGCCTCGATGCGCGCGCGGCGCGCGGCCTGAAAGGCGTTCAACAGGTCGCGCGTCCTGGTGGAGATCGCTCCGGTCTCCACCGTCTGCAGGTCATCCCACCACCCCTCCAATCCGTCCTCGGAAAAAGGCATGTCCTCGGGCAACATGCGGCTCCAGTGCTTCTGCAGTTCGATCGAAGTCCGCTGGCTGTTGTCGAGCGACCGTTCGAGGGTTTGGATGGAATCCAGAAACGACGACCGTTCGCCAAGGCGCTCGTCGCGCCAGCAAGTGTCGCCGAATCGCTCGAGCACGCGC
>JBIIIL010000343.1:0-2954 GCA_044234825.1 Phycisphaerales bacterium | reverse complement strand
ATACCGCGACCGCGCTGCTGCCATTGATCACCACTCGCAGAGCATCAACCACCGTCCAGTTGGCCGATGGCCAAAGTTTTGCGATCGGTGGACTGATCAAGAACAACCGTACAGCAAATATCAAGGCATTCCCGATCCTCGGTGAGATACCGCTGATCGGTGCGTTGTTCCGCAGCACAGACTTCCAGCAAGACCGCACTGAGCTGGTGTTTGTAGTCACACCGCGCCTGGTCAAGCCTCTGAATGGTGCCGTGAGGCTGCCGACGGATGGTCATACAGACCCTAGTCGCAGCGAGCTTTTCCTGGGTGGGAAGCTCGAAGGCAAACCCGCGCCCGGCAGCGGCAAGCCAGGCAATGCTGCTGATGGCTTCGAAGTCAAATAAGGAGAGCGTTGGTGAAGAACCTACTCGTCAAGTTTTCTTTGGCAGTGTGCGCACTGTGCAGCCTGACTGCTTGTGTGCAGACCACCCCTCAATGGGATAGCCAGTTCGGCGAATCAGCACGGTTAGCAGTCGCGCGTCAGACACTCAACCCCGACGCCGCGAGCAAAGCAGTTCCCGAAGCCATGGATGGCAATGCTTCGCGCGAGGCCGTGGGCCGATATCGTGGCAGTTTCAAGGAACCGCCGCAGAACAACAATGGCTTTGTCATTGGTGTCGGTCGTTGAGACATTGCGCATCATGAGAGCCCGCTTGTCTGCCAACAGTATGCGAACGCTGAGAAGACCGCCATCGCGTGATCGCCAGTCGGGTGCGGTCGCTGTGCTGGTGGGTATTGCGCTGCTCGCAATGATCGGAATAACCGGTCTTGCTCTTGATCTGGGCAAGCTCTACGTCGTCAAAAGCGAGTTGCAAAACAGCGCTGATGCCTGCGCGCTTGCGGCTGCACAGGAATTGACCGGAGCGAATGACAACCAGCTTCTTCTTGCCCAAGCCGCTGGAGCTACCGCTGGCGGTCGCCACAAGGCACTATTCCAGGAATCGGCGGTGAGTTACAGCGAGTCAGGCAGCATCGAGTTCAGTGCAGATAACAGTGCTGGTTCATATGGCAGCGCAGATGCCATTGGCAGTGCTGCCAAATCCATACGCTATGTGCGGTGCACGGCGGTGAGAACTGGTATACCGACTTGGTTTGTTCAAGTGTTGAGCATACTGCCCGGCGATGCAATCGACGCTCAGCAGGTGAGCGCCACCGCCGTGGCAAGCTTGAAGCCTTCCCAGTCCACATGTTCACTCCCGGTCGGTGTGTGCAGCAACGTCACCACACTGGTTGTTGGCAATTGGTACATGGGTGCCGTCGACCCGAACGACACCACCGGCACCTCGCAGAGCGTCTTCAAATGGATAGATTTCACGCCACCCAGCGGCGGCGCAAGTGAGCTGGCGGAACAACTGCGGGGTGGCGGAGCATGCAACGTACCCGCAGCAAATAGCTTGGTGGGAGAGAGCGGCGCGATAGCTTCGCTGGCCAATGACTACAACACTCGCTTTGGCATATACCAGGGTAATTTGAATCCTGATGATTCGCCGCCTGATTCCAGCGGCTACGCCTACACTACCACCACTTGGACTGCTGGGAAAAATGCCTTCAGTAATTTTGCAGCCAAACGCGCTGTCAATGCGCCTTATCAGACAGATTCGGTCGCTGGCCTGAAGACGCAAGGCACCATCAAGGACTCAAATTTCCTGAAGGATCATGGTCAAAGCAGAAGATTGATGCCGGTGCCATTGGTGGATTGCAGCAATGTGGTGAACAACACAATGCCCATCGCTTCTTGGGGATGCTTTTTTCTACTGCATCCGATGAGTAACAACCTGGGCGTTGGATCAGGTGGCACCACAGCATCCAGTCCGACAGTTACTGCAAATACTGGTGGCAACGGTAACGGCAAAGGAGGTAGCAGTGGTGGTGGGAGTGACGGAGGAAATAGTGGCGGCGGTAACGGTGGCGGAAATGGCGGTGGCGGCACCCAGTATCCTCGCATGATGCTCGAATATCTGGGCGATGCAAGTACACCGAACAGTCCCTGCGCATCCTATGGTTTACCCGGCGGATCCAATGCCAGTGGGCCGCCGGTAGCGACATTGGTGAAGTGAGACGACGATGCCTGCGATCCCATCCACGCCCTATCGCCGTCGAGCCTGGGCCTATCAGTCCGGTACTGCTGCGGTCGAATTCGCGATTCTTCTCTTGCCGATGCTGTTACTCGCCTTTGGTGTCGTGGAATACGGGCGGGCGATCTACAACTACAACACCTTGGTCAAATCAGTCAGGGCATCTGCGCGGCTGTTGTCTTCACAGAGTCCTGATAACGACGGTTACGCAGGCTTGCAAGAGGATGCGCGTTGTCTCGCGGTACACGGCAACGTTGATTGCACTGGCCCTGCGTTGGTGCCTAATCTGTCAATCGCACAGATCAAGATCTGTGACCGCAAGACCTGGAGCGATTGCACGGGTACCAATCAGGATAGCTATCGCAGTGTCGCCACCGGGGAAGGGACAATACATCTCGTCGCAGTACGCATACAGAGCTATCAATTTCCGTTCATTGGTCTGCCTCTGGTGACGACCGGACCGACGATGACCTTTGGCCCGATAGAGGCTGTGATGAGGCAGGCAGGGTGAGGAGTCACACGAGTCCTCAAGCGCTTCGCCGGTGGCAGCGGGGCGCAACGGCCGTCGAGTTCGCGCTGGTGGCAGCTTTTGGCGGCCTGTTTATTTTGTTGATCGGCGTGTTCGAGCTGGGTCGTGCGCTTTATGTGATGAGCTCTGCAAACGAGGCGACGACCCTGGGGGCGCGTGTCGCCATTGTCTGCGGCAAAGATGACAGCCGCATCCTGCAGCGTATGCGGCAGGTGATGCCCACGCTTGCCGAGAGTGATGTTCAGATCGGTTATACGCCCACCGGATGCAGCGAGAGCAGCAATACCGGAGGTACGCCGTGTGTCTCCGCC
>JBIIIL010000280.1:0-2962 GCA_044234825.1 Phycisphaerales bacterium | reverse complement strand
GTACCCGGAGCTGATCAAGCATGTGTTCGGGCGCATCGGTGCGGACCCCGCGGACTTCAGGATCTTCCGGGTCGAGATGCAGTATCCGCCGATGCCCTCGACGGTGATGGTGAGCTACAACCTGCCCACGCAGGGCGCGTGACCGCGGGGCGGTGCCGGTCCGGCTTGTGTGCGAGGCGAGCGGCGTCGTGCGCTCACTCCCCAAGCGCGCGCAGCACCACCGTGGCGTAGGCACCGCGCGGCAAATCGAAGGAGACCGTGCGCCGCATGCGCTCGCCGCGCGCGAGCTCGTCGCGCTCCGCCTTGCTGATCGAGAAGCGCTCCGCGCGCACCGCCAGCGGTCGCCACGCGCCGCCGAAGAATGGGCGCTCGAGGCCCGGGATCCTCAGGTCGCCCGCCTCGAGGCCCTCGGCGCGGAGCGCGTCACGCACCGATGTGCACACGAGTGCCGCTCGGTCCGCGCCGCCCATGCGCTCTGCCGCATCCGCGTCGGCCGCACGCGGCAGGTCAGGCGCGGCCATCGGGACGGCCGTGTCCCTCCACCGATCGAGCACTGCCGGATCGGGGAAGCACATCGTGCCGAAGGGGCCCTTGCAGTGCATGGACTTGGCGCCTTCCGCGACAGACTCCGCGATCCTGCGCGCGGACTCGTTCCAGATGCGGCTCTGGAACGCCTCGATGGCCATCGTCTTCGTGAAGTCCGGCAGCGCGGCGAACGCCTCACGCATCGTGCCGCCTGTCGCGAGCACCTCGAGCGGGCGCCGCTCGGGGCAGCGCGGCAGCTCATCGGCCAGCTCCTGCCAGCGGCCCCAGCGCTCTGCGGCGATGCGGGTGAAGTCGCGCGTGCGTCCCGAATCCTTCCGCGCTGGTGTCGCGATGAGCAGCTTGATCGCGCCTTCAATGTCGCCGCGCACCGCGGATGCGGCGGCGAATCCCTTGCCGTGGCGGGCGCTGCCGAAGCGCTGGTCGCCGAAGTAGTTCACGATCAGTAGCGCGCGTTCGCCAACGGGCGCACCCTCGGGCGGCTCGCTCGCGCGGTCCCTCAGGATCGCCGCGCGGCGCTCAATCTGGCCAGCCTCATCGCGGTCGAGGCCGCGCACCACGATCACGAACCTGTTGCGGTCGATGATGGATGATGCGATAGGCGATGCGATCCAGCCGATGCGGGTGGCCGACCAGCCGCGGCCCGAGCGTGTCGCGGCCGCACCCGCCCGCAGCGCGGGATTGGCGTCCTCAGGGGATGGGGCGACCGAGACATGCTGCACCGTGACGGCGTGCTTGTCCTTGAGCCCTGCGTACGAGATGCTCGCGGCCTTCACCGAGAGGCTTCTGGCCAGAAGCGCGACCGCATCAGGCGTGGTGAGCGACTGCTTCTCGAGCCGCCAGACAGAGTGCCCGTGCGCCGCATCCGGAACCGCGGAGAGCGACTCGAGCCAATCGGTCCGGGCCACCTCTTCCACCCGGAAATCCGCTGGCTGACGTCGAAGTGTCACGGGGCGAGCCTACAGGCGCACTGCAGACCCGACATTCTCGGGCATTGCATTGGGACGCGAATCGGGCTACATTGCTCGGCTCTCTGGAGCGAACCCCATGAAGACCGACACCCACCCCACGTGGTACCCCGACTGCAAGGTGCACTTCCGCGGACAGGTCGTGATGACCGTTGGCGCGACCGTGCCTGAGATGCACGTCGAGGTCTGGTCCGGCTCGCACCCCTACTTCACGGGCCAGAAGACCTTCGTCGACACTGCCGGCCGCGTCGAGCGCTTCCAGCGCAAGTTCGCGGGCGACTACTTCGGCAAGGCGAAGCCCGGCGCGAAGAAGCCCTCCGCCAAGTAGGCGCCTGCATCCTGATGTTCAACGACCGCGCCGGCTTCCCCCGGCGCGTCGTTCGTTTTGGGCGGCGGCGGGTCGCCCGCCGCCACTCATGTCTCCGTATCGTCCGGTCCGTTGAACGCCCTACCCGACAACCTCGTGCGGCGGCTCACTGAGCTCGATGCCGAGCTCGAGCTGATCGATGCGCAGCTCGCCGATCCCGCGATCCATGCGGACCAGCGTCGTGTGCGTGCCGTTGCGGCGCGGCGACGCATGATCGACCCGACGGTTCGCCGGTGGCGCCGGTGGCGTGCGGCGGAGTCGTCCTTGCGCGACGCGCGCGCCATGGTCGCCGCAACCGGCTCAGGATCCTCGGATGACCGCGAGCTTGCGGCGCTCGCGCGCGAGGAGTGCGCGGCGCTTGAGGCGGAGCTTTCGGGGCTCGCCCCCGCCCTCCAGGCAGATCTCGTGACTGCGGAGGACCGCACCGTCGGATCGATGATCCTTGAGGTGCGCGCCGGCGTGGGCGGCGACGAGGCGTGCCTGTTCGCCGGGGATCTCGCCGAGATGTACCGGCGCTTCGCGAACCGCCGCGGCTGGCGTATGGAGGCCGTGGAGCTCAAGCCGGGCGACATGGGCGGCGTGTCGCATGTGGTGTTCGAGCTCGATGGGGACGGCGTATGGAGCGCCCTCGGCTACGAGGGCGGTACGCATCAGGTCAAGCGCGTGCCCGCCACCGAGGCCCAGGGCCGGGTGCACACGTCGACCGCGACCGTGGCGGTGCTGCCGGAGCCCGAGGATGTCGTGTCATCAGTCGATCCCTCCGAAGTGCGCGAGATCCTGACCACGGCGCAGGGTCCGGGCGGCCAGAACGTCAACAAGGTGGCGACGGCGGTGCACCTGATCCACGAGCCGACGGGCATCGAGGTGCGCATGCAGGAGACGCGCAGCCAGCTGCAGAACCGCGACAAGGCATGGCGGCTCCTGCGCGCACGGGTGCATGAGCACCGCCGGCAGGAGGTGATTGCACGGCGTACGGAGGCGCGCAATGCGATGATCGGATCGGGCGACCGCGCCGAGAAGATCCGCACCTACCGCTTCAAGGAGAACGTCGCCGTCGACCACCGCATCGAGCAGTCCTTCAACC
>JBIIIL010000279.1:0-2964 GCA_044234825.1 Phycisphaerales bacterium | reverse complement strand
ACGTACTCGGAGTTGGTTGGTGCCTCAAGCGCGATGCCCGTGGAGATCTGCGTGGCGAAGCCGCCGGTGGCGACATCGGGATTGCATACGCCGAAGCGGCCGAACCAGCCGAGTCGGCTGTCGGCGCCACCAAGAACCTGCTCTACGTTGAAGGCGACACCGCCGGACGTCACATCATCCACCGTCGCGATGAACGGCTGAACCCGGAACACGTTCCGCCCCATGCCAAGCAGGTCGTCGGTGATGAGACCGAACTCGAACTGGTTGCCCCAGTTCGCGGTGCCGATGCTGGCGAAGGGGGCCGACCCCGGCGTCGAGGCGGTCGTGAACGATCCATACACCGCGTAGAACCACTCCGTGGGCTGCCATGCGAGGTTGATGCCGAGCCCCTGAGGCGGCGCCGAGATGACCTCGCTGTTGACGAACGCGTTGGCCATGAGCTGCGTGAACTGATTGTTCGCGAACGTGTTCACGTCGAAGTAGTTGAGCTGGTCAATCATGCCCACGGTGGCGATGAGCGTGCCGTCGAAGAAGGACTGCTGCCATGCGAGCTCGGCGATCCAGAAGTCCTCGCCTGTGAGAAGCCCCTGCGGCTGCAGGCTCGTGCCGATCCGCTCCGCGACGTTCTGCTCTTCAACTGAACTGCCGAGCCCGACGACCCAGTTGATCTCCGTGGACACCCAGCCAGCGGAGCCGCCGGACCGTGAGTGATCGAAGACCTCGAGGAAGCCGAACCCCTGTCCGGCCCATAGTCCGCCAAGCGCGGGATCGCGGACGCGGCTCGGTGTCGCCGCCATTCCGAAGCTCTGGAACAGCGTGTACGTGAACCCGAGCTCAGCAAGTGCCTGCTTGACGGCGCCATTGGCCTCAGTGACCGGGTCGCTCTCGATCAGCGCCCCAGGTGCGCGGGACTCCACGGGCAGCACGTTGAGTGCCGCGAGGTACGGCGCCAGCTTTGGGTGGCAGCGCAGGGGGATGGCGTCAGGCACCGCCGGGGTCTCAGGCGCACTCTGGGACGGGGGTGCGTCCTGAGACTGGTCCTGGGCTTGGGCGGGTGGCGCCACCGCCGAAAGCGGAGCGAGAACCGTCGCGACGTGGCGCCAAGCCATGAATCGGGGGAGTTTACCGGACGCCATGATTTGCCTGCAATCTTGCTGCTCGTGGCGACATGCAGATTTCAAACTTGTCCTCAATTGCGGGACTAAGCCCTTGATTCAAATCAGATCCCACCGATATTTGGACTCAAGGCTGCACGGAGCGCGGTCGACGTTGTCATTTGGGATGTAGTGCCCCATGCGATTCATCTCTCCGTTCAGCCTCGCGCCACCGCTCTGCCTCGCGATCGCTCATGTGTCCATGGGCGACGTGGTCCGCGTGACCGAGGTCATGCCCAATCCGTTCGGGACGGATGTCGGGCAGGAGTTCATCGAGCTTTCGGGCACGCCTGGGCTGTCGCTGGCGGACCTGACCCTGATCGTCATCGAAGGTGACGCGGAACTTGGCGCCTCGACATCAAGAGGCCGCATCGACAACGTGATCTCGCTCGCCGGAGCGTCGCTCGGCACGAACGGGCTGCTGCTGCTTCGGGACGGCCTTGGCACAATCGACACGAATCCCGATCCTTCCATCACCACCGGCGTGGGTGTCGGCACCGCGGTCATGGTCCTGCCATCCACGGCGTCGGCCTCAGGGTTCGGCAACGGGTCCCTCGGTCTCGAGAACAGCTCGATCACCGTGGCCATCGTGCGAGGATTCACAGGAGCGGTCGGCACGGATCTCGACACCAACGACGATGGCACACTTGATGTCACGCCCTGGTCTGGCGTGGTGGACGCTGTCAGCATCATCAACTCAAGCAGCGCGCCGCTCGCGCAGTCCGTGGCGTATGCATCGTCGCTCGGCTTCCCGGACGCACTGATCTCCCGCACGGTGTCCGGCTTTGACTCGGGTGTCGTCGCTCGGGGCACGGCGGGCTCGTGGTACGGCGCGCGCACCATCGGGGTGAATCCCACGCTCACGAACCCGACGTCGCTCGGATCGGGGCCGTACTACTGGGAACTGGGCCAGATCTTCCCTGCGATCGGCGGACTCGAGTACATGGCGACTCCCGGGCAGCCCAACGGGAGCATCCCCAACAGCGACAGCGTGTGCGGGAACCGGCTGGTTACAGGCCAGGTTGGCTCCGTTTCGCTCTACAACAACTGGGGCTTCCCGACGCTCGATCTGGCGGGAAGCCCGGTGTCACTGGAGGGTTCCTCCGTGGCGCAGAGGATCGGCGCGGCGAGGCAGGTGGTGTTCACGGCACCAGGACCAGGCACATACCGGTTCTCGTTGTGCAACAGCTCGATCCCGAACACAGTGATGGTGGCCACGTCCCAGTGCGGACAGGTCGCCTCGGCCATCGCAGCCAACAACGACAGTACGTTGTGCGGATCCGGCAGCACTCGTTCGGCGGTCGAGTTTGCGCTCGGCGCGAACACGACCGTGTACCTGGCCGTGGGGTCGTACATGGCCCCATCCGACACCTTTCCGCTGAGCATTGGAGGGCTGACGATTCGTGTCGAGCGGGACACCGACAGCGATGGCGTGTATGACGGGAGTGACGGTTGTCCGTCGGACGCAGCGCTGACGGCGCCGGTGTCGTACTTCGTGGACGGCGACGGCGACGGGTACGGATCGAGCGCTACGGCGAGCTTCTGCGCGACGAGCGCACCAGCGGGCCACTCGACGCGCAGCGGCGACTGCCACGACGGCTCGAGCGCGGCGTACCCGGGTGCGCCCGAGCTCTGCGCCACAGTGGGCACGGACAACGACTGCGACAGCGACGCTGCGGAGGCGACGGACAAGTCCACCTGGTACGCGGACACCGACAATGATGGCTACGGCGATCCGCTCGTGAGCCAGCAGGCGTGCAATGCGCCGGCAGGCTTCGTGGCGGCGGCGGGCGACGGATGCCCGGCGAAT
>JBIIIL010000278.1:0-2984 GCA_044234825.1 Phycisphaerales bacterium | reverse complement strand
GGGCCCTCGGCGACCAGCGCACTCACCGCCTCCGCATCGCAGAGTCCGCCGCCCGCCTCACGCGTATCTGCGGCATGGCACTCGACGGAATCGCCGCGATCCGTCACGGCTGCGATCCCCCCCTGCGCCCATCCGGTGCTCGAGAGGTCAAGGGCATCCTTGGCGACCACAATCACGTCCGCGTGCGCAGCCGCCTCGATGGCCGCGCGCAGGCCCGCCACACCGCTGCCGATGACCAGCACATCGGTGAACACCTGCGGCAGCAGCGTGCCGCGGAACGGAATCAGGTAGCGGCGGTCGCGCCACATGGTCAGCGGGCCGTCGTGCCGGAGGTCGGAGCCGGACTGGCGGTGCGCGATGAGGCGGCCGAGCCCGGAGCGGGCGCAGCCATGGCGCCCGCGGACGCATCCAGCGCCGCGCGCGCTGCCGCAGCGTCGAACGCGGCGCACCACAGCTGCGATGTGCCGCTGCCGTCGCGCTTGCTCGTCCAGATCATGTGCCGCCCATCCGGCGAGAACGCAGGCAGGACATCCGCACCCGGCACATGCGTCAGACGGATCCGCCGCGAGGGATCGCGGACGTCCACCAGGAACACCTCGTAGTTGTCGTGCCCGATCTCGCTCGTGGCGTAGGCCGCCATCGATCCGCTCGGGTGGTAGAAGGGGCACCAGTTGACGTGGGCATTCGAGGTCAGGGCGCGCTCCGCGGACACGCCTGTGATCCGGCCGCCTGTGTCACGCACCACGTCCGCTGAGTAGAGCTGCAGGAGGTTGTCGTTGCTGCGGTCGCTCCGGTAGATGATCGATCGCCCATCTGGCGAGAAGAATGGGCCGCCGTCATAGCCGGGCTCGACCACGAGCGCGCGCTCCTCGCCGCTCCCGAGGTCCTTGACCCAGAGGTCGCCCTGGGTCACCGGGTCGACCTTCGTGTAGAGCAGTGCCCTGCCGTCCGGGCTGATGCTGCCTTCGGCGGCGTATGCAGTCCCGTCGCCCGCGATCACCTCAAGCGCCCCAGGCTCGCCGGTCGCCGGATCGATGCGCACCTGCACGATGCGCATCTCGGGCGGGAATGCCCATCGGTACCTGCTCGTCCCGCGCTGGTATCCCGGAACCTCCTCGCCCGCTGGCGGCTTGATCGTGGTGCCGAAGATCACGATGCCTGGGTCAGTCGGGTGAAACCAGCCGCACGTGTTGTGGGCCGACGGGGGAGAGATCTGCCGAACGCGCTCAAGCCGGACAGGTCGGTCACCCTCGCGGACCACCTCCGCGATGAACATCGAGTAGCCCGCATCGTCGCCGGATGCGGTGGCACCAGCCGGCACGGCCTGGAACACCACCCGCGACCCGTCGGGGCTGAAGTAGCTCTCGCCGGCCTTTCGGAACTGCTCGGGGAACGTCAGTTGCACCGCGCCGCTCACGATCGGCGCCTCCGCCGGCTCCGCCCGCGCCGCGACGCCGGGCGCCGATGATGCCGACTCGGCTCGCGTCGCCGGACCAGGGGCATGCTGCGGACCGCTGCAGCCGACTGCCAGCGCGGCGATGGCGATCGCCAGGGCGCGCGGGCCATGCACGCACAGGCCCCTGGCGAATCTGGAGTCCGCGAATCCCATGGACCTGAAGTCTAGGTCGCACTCCACCTCCCCGCCGTCCCCTAGCCTCCGAGCCATGGACGCAGTCGCGAGCGGCTACTCGACGATCCACGAGGATCGCTGGCTGGTCGTACTTGACAAGTCGAGCGGGCTCCTGAGCGTCCCGGGCATCGGACCCGCCAAGGCGGACTGCCTCGTCGCCCGCGCATGCATGCGCTGGCCCAGCGCGCGCATCGTGCACCGCCTCGACCGTGACACCAGCGGCGTGATCGTGCTGGCCCTCGACGCGCTGACGCACCGGGACCTCTCGATGCAGTTCGAGCGCCGCGCCGTGAGCAAGCGCTACGAGGCGCTCGTCGCGGGCCACCCAAGCGCAGACAGCGGCAGTGTGGACCTGGCCATCCGGAAGGACCTCGACAATCCGCCCCTACAGATGGTCGATGCGGCGATGGGCCGCCCGAGCCACACCTCATGGACCGTGATGGCACGGCTCGAGGATGTGCCCCATGCCGTGCGCGCCAGCGCCGCGCGGGACGGCATGCGCTGCGCGCGCCTTTCGCTGGTGCCGCTGACCGGACGCTCGCACCAGCTGCGGCTCCATCTTCGCGCCATCGGGCACACGATCCTCGGCGACGACCTCTACGGTTCGCCAGGTGAGTGCGCGGCGGCCACTCGCCTGTGCCTGCACGCCGCGGGCCTCTCGTTCGCGCATCCCGCGACGGGTGACCTCCGGACCTTCGACTCGCCGGTCCCGTTCTGAGGCGACGAGCCAGGCGAGCCGCGACCATCGCCCTTGGCAAGCCGCAGGCTTGCGCAGCCGCACTGCGCGGGCTGCGCCGTTCAGCCGTGCGGCAGCGTGAACGAGGCCACGCTGCGATCGAGCTCGCGCGCCTGCGACTCAAGCGATGCGCTGGCGTCGGTGAACCTCCGCACCGCTTCGGCCGCGCTCCTGGCGCCACTGGCCAGCATGGCCATGGCGTCGCTGATCTGGCGCGCACCCTCGTCCTGGGCATTCACTCCCTCAGCGACCTCGCTGAATCGCGCCCGGAGCTCGCCCACCTGACCGATGACCTGACCGAGGCGGTCGCCAGCATGCGACGAGGTTTCCGCGCCGCGCTCGACGGCGCGGGCGAAGCGGGACATCTCGCTCACGCCCTCCTGCACGGCAGACTGCATGCCCGCCACGAGCCGCTCGATGTCCACGGTCGCCGTGGCAGTCTGCGACGCCAGGCGCGCAACCTCGCGCGCAACCACTCGGAATCCGACGCCTTGCGCGCCCGCACGCTCCGCCTCGATCGACGCGTTGATGGCCAGAAGGTTCGCCTGCTCCGCCACGCGCGTGATCGTGGTGACGATCCCGGTGATCGACTCGGCCTTCGTCCGGATCGCCTCAAGC
>JBIIIL010000277.1:0-3003 GCA_044234825.1 Phycisphaerales bacterium | reverse complement strand
CTACAGGATCGATGGCAGGGCGCGCGCCTACGGGCCGCCCACCGGGTACGAGGGGCTCGACATCGTGCACCTGCGCAACGACGGGGGGCAATTCGCGGACGTGTCGGCGGAGACCGGCGTGCGGGTGCGCAATGCCTCGACTGGCGTGCCAGTGGCCAAGGGGCTCGGGCTCTGCATGATCGATGTCGATGCGGATTCGGACACGGATCTCGTGATCGCCAACGACACTGTCGCCAACTTCCTGCTCCTCAACGACGGGTCGGGCCATTTCTCCGAGACCGGAGCGCGCGCAGGCATTGCCTACGACCGTCACGGGGCGGCGACCGGGGCCATGGGCATCGACGCGTCCTGGCTGCGCACGGACCCGAGATCGGGTGCTGCCGAGGATGTCGCGATCGCCGTGGGCAACTTCGCCAATGAGCCCGACTCGCTCTACGTGTCCCGCGGGCGGACGGCGATGTTCAGCGACGATGCCGTGGTGGAGGGGATCGCCGGTCCCACGCGCCAGGTGCTGACCTTTGGGCTCGCGTTCACCGATGCCGATCTGGACGGTCACGTCGACCTCATCCAGGCCAATGGCCACCTCGAGCCCGAGGTCAGCCGGTTCCTGCCATCCCAGTCCTTCGCGCAGCGCGGCCAGCTCTTCCTCAACACCTCACGAGTGAAGGGAGGCGCGGCGCCGGTGCTTGTCGAGATGCAGCCGACGGCGCCCGGCACGTGCGCGCTCCGGTCGCCGTGGGTGGGTCGAGGCCTTGCGGTGGCCGATCTTGATGGCGATGGCGATGAGGATGCGGTGATCTCGCAGATGACGGGACCGCCCGCGGTGCTGATCAATGAGCAGGACACGGGCCATGCATGGGTCGCCATCGACCTTCAGGGACCGCCGGGGAACCCCTGCGCGATCGGTGCCGAGATCGAGCTGTCCGCATGCGGCATGGTGCAGCGCCGCGCCGTGAGCGCTGCGCGCAGCTACCAGTCGAGCATGCCGGCGACGGCTGTCTTCGGCCTTGGCTCATGCGACGCGATCGCCGAGGTGAGGGTCCGCTGGCCAGATGGCCGGACCAGTGTGCACCGCGACGTGCCGCTGCGCACGCGAGTGCGGCTCGGGATGCCGCCGAGTCCCTAGTGGATCAGGGGCAGGGGCCCCACGCGCTCAGCACGGCCGCGAGATCGAGCCCGTTGACTGTGCCGTCATCGTTGAGGTCCGCTGCGGCGGTCGAGGATCCCCATGCCGCGAGGATCACGGTGAGGTCGGCGCTGCCGACCTGGCCGTCGCTGTTGACGTCCGCGGGGCAGCTCTCCACGCACTCGGCGACCGTCACCTGGAAGTCATCCACGCCAGCCTCGAGGAGTCCAGCAGTGCCGGTGTCCTGGGCCACGAACCGGACCTGAATGGACTGCCCTGGAGCTGCAAACTGGCTCACCGCCCACTCTGACAGGGTCCACGCTCCCGTGACCGCCGTGATCGACTCCACACGGATCCACGGCCCGCCGTTGACGGAGAGCTCCACCGCGAAGAGGTCGGGCTGCGCAGCGGTCGACGTGTAGTACCAGCGGCGGTAGCGGACCGTGGCATCGCGCCCGCCCACCGAAATCGGCGGCGAGGTGAGCGTCGTCGGACCGCCGTCGACGTCATTGGCGCCAGCGGTCTGCCCTGGCAGCGCGATCTGGGTGATCCACGCCTGCACACCCGGCGATGGCGTGCTGTCGTCGGTGGGCTCGCAGACGGCCCCGGCGTTGGTGCTGCCGCCCGGATCGCCGCGCTGCCACGCGCCTGCGGTGAGCGCCGTGGAGTTGGTGACGGTCCAGCCCCGGTCGACTTCCATGTCATCCGAGAAGGGCGACTGCGTGCCGGTGGTCGGAGTCAGGCTGAACAGCTGCGACGGGGCAGCGTCCGGGAGCCGGAACGTGGGATTTCCGGGCAGGGCCATCTGGGCCTGCACGTAGTACTGCATGGTCTGTCCGCAGCCGATGCCCGGCAGCGTGGCGGTGAAGCTCGTGGCGGTGGAGCCCTGCACGAGTGCAGTCTCGATCCACGGACCGCCCTCGATGCGGTGGAGCGACTTGGCGCTGCCGGCGAGAAGACCTCCGCCAGTCGCGACGATCGAGACGGGGAAGGCCGTCGCCTGACCGGGCGCGGCACTGCTCGGGGCACCTTGCGGCAGGGTGATCGTGAGGTTCTGCGGTGGGGTGTTGATCCAGACCTTGATGCCCGAGCATGCGCCCGTCACGAGGTCGGGCCAGCCGTCGCCGTTGATGTCAAGCACCGCCACGTCGTAGAGGGCTGCCAGGTCAGCCACCGGAAGCACAGAGTCGAGCTCATCAAACAGCGCCCCAGCCACGCCAGTGTTGCGGTAGATGCGCGTGCGCCTGCCGGTGCTCGGGCAGAAGGGCCCGAGATCCGCGTCCACGTCGCAGACGATGAGGTCAGGCTTGCCATCGAGGTCGAGGTCTGAGATGACTGTCGCGTTTCCGAACTCGTTGAGGCTGTCGTTGATCACCGAGATGGAGAACTGGGCCTGGCCTGAGCTGCTGTTCCCCGTGTTCAGCGCGTACCGATCCTTGCCGTCGTCGACGACCACGAAGTCGAGCCGCCCGTCTCCATTGATGTCGCCCGATGCGAGTCCGTACGGCGCGAGGTTCGGATACACGGAGACGGGTCCGTTCCACGACCGGCCGGGACCGGTGCCCGTGTCACGGTTGTAGATGATGGCGACGTCCTGTCCGCCCGTGAGGGTGTTGACCCTCATCACGTCCTCGAGGCCGTCCTGGTTGAAGTCCCCGGCCACGCACGCGTTGCCGAAGGCGCTCGCAAGCTGCGCGGACGTCATGCTTGTGGTGCCGGTGTCGAAGAAGTACCCGGGTCCGGCGCCGCCTGCGGCTGTCCCATGGTTGAACAGAAGCCGGTTGTTGTAGTCGTTGGTGGAGGTCTCGGCGGGGGACTGGTTGCACTCGCCCGGGTCCGAGGTCGATCCGTTGCTGTTGAGGTCGATGCAGATCGTG
>JBIIIL010000276.1:0-3009 GCA_044234825.1 Phycisphaerales bacterium | reverse complement strand
GCCCGGCGGCTGTCCAAGGTGCAGGCGATCGAGGATCGCTTCATGAAGCCCGCGTGACGAAGGTGCGCGTGCAGGGCGTGTCGGGCCCTATCCTCCCGCCCATGCCACGAACCCCCATCGTCCTGATCGCGTCCGCCGCGGCGGCGCTTGTCACATCCCTTGCGGTTGCCCTGCAGGGCCAGCCTCGCCAGCCTGGCGTCGACTACAGCGCGCTGCCCGCGGACCCCGCCGAGAAGGCGCAGAAGATCTCGGCGGCCAAGGTCGACCTCATGAAGGCGGTCGAGCTCGCGCAGTCTGCGGGCGGCGGCACTGCAGCGCAGGCTGATGCGCGCATCGGCGCGGACGGCACCGTGACCTACGAGATCATCGTGCTCGGGCCTGGCATCACCAAGCGTGCAGTCGTCAACGGATCGACGGGCGCTGTGGTGGTGGCGAACGTGGATGCGGCCGGGGCTGTCAAGGCCGCGCTCGCGAAGGTGGACGGGATCGTGGAGGGCGTCGTCTCTGACTTCTCGGCCGATCCCCCGACATGGGTGGTCACCGTGCTCGCGGGCGGCAAGTCGCATTCGGTGACCGTCAGCGCGGTCGACGGATCGGTAGTCTCCGACACCATGAACGGAAGAATGCCTGGCATCGATGCGCAGGGCGAGGTCGTGGAGACCGGCAGCGGGCTTTCCTACATCGACATCGTCGAGGGCACCGGCAAGCAGCCCTCAGGGCCGCAGTCAGTGGTGAAGGTCCACTACACGGGCTACCTGGTGGACGGCAGCAAGTTCGACAGCTCGGTCGACCGCGGCCAGCCCATCGACTTCCCGCTCGGGCAGGTCATCAAGGGATGGACCGAGGGTGTGGGGACGATGAAGGTCGGCGGCAAGCGCAAGCTCATCATCCCCTACAAGCTCGCCTACGGCGAGCAGGGGCGGCCTCCCGTGATTCCGCCGCGCGCGATGCTCGTGTTCGACGTCGAGCTGCTCGATGTCGTGCGTGACGCGCCGGCAGCGCCCGCGCCCTGAGCGGACGAACTCCCGCGAGTGAGCTGGCGTGCGGCAGTGTGCATTCGCGCGCGGCTGTGCGCACAGCGATGCTGCGCCTGCTACGGGTTCTTGAACACGTCGTCGGCCATCTTGCCGATCTCGGCGTCGCGTGCCTGCATCTTGTCGCGCACGCGCACGGCTGCGTCGCGTGACTTGCCCAGCGCGGACTTGCTGCCGCCATCGGGGATCGTGTCGAAGGACTGCTGGCGGCTCTCCGTGGGCTGGGGCGCCGCCTCGGGCCGCTTCGTCTGGCCGCGGTTGACGCTGGGCTCGCAGCCGAGACCAGCGGCCGCGAGAGCGGCGAGCACGATGGCCGCCTTGGAGGCGGAGGTCCGGCAGATGGCGATGGAGCGGGTGCGCATGGCGTTAGGGTAGCCGCGGCTCTTGGTTATCCATCAGCCAGTTATCTCATCCGGTTCAGCCGGAATCTCGGCGAGAAGCGCATCAAGTCCTCGTATCCGGGCGAAGGTGCTGAGTTCCTGGCGTTCCGCGTCGTCTAGGGACCGTGAAATGTGCCTGAGGTCACGCCGACTCTTGTGACTGCCCTTCGATGACCAAATCAACTTCGACGCTGCAGCATCCACCATGAATCCTTCGGCCTCGGCACTTGCGATGCCGCCGGTCAAGTGGAATGGAAGCGAATGTCGTGCCGCGAGAGGATCCCAAGCAGGCGGACAAGGGATTGGCGGAATGTCTCGGCGGGATGCATGACGCAGTGCCCGCTCGATGAGTGATCTCGATGCAGGATCGGACCCGTAGAGCCGAAGCGCCACCTTGAGCTTCAGAGCCGGCGGGGGGAGCGGTCCTTCCTGCGAGATGATCTGTCGCTCGATCAGATCCCGAGCCCATGTCGCAAGGGCGCACGCGCGCCCGACACGCCCTGGGATCGACAGGGCATCCTGCGCCTCAAGAAAACGCGCGTCGATATCCCGCGATAGGGAGGTCATGGCCCGCCGCGTAGCCGCGGTGCAGGCCGGGGCCGGTGGAAATGCCGCATCAGCCGCCGAGGCGGTCGGGGTTGAGGCCGAGCAGGTCGGGCACGGTGAAGAGGCCGTCGCGTCGGATCACCTCGCCGTCGAAGCTGATCGTCCCGCCGCCGAACTCCGGCCGCTGGATGCAGACGAGGTCCCAGTGGATCTCGCTCTGGTTGCCGTTGTCGGTCTCCTCGTAGCAGCGCCCCGGCGTGAAGTGGAAGCTGCCCGCGATCTTCTCGTCGAAGAGGATGTCCTGCATCGGGTGGAGGATCTTCGGGTTGAAGCCGATCGCGAACTCGCCCACATGTCGCGCACCGTCATCCGTGTCGAAGATCGCGTTGAGCGCGGCGCTGTCGCCGTCGCAGGCGGCTTCGACGATGCGGCCCTTCCGGAAGGTGAGCCGCACGTTCGAGAAGGAGACCCCGTTGTAGATCGTCGGCGCGTTGAAGTGCACCGTGCCCTCGACGGAGTCGCGCACCGGCGCCGTGAAGCACTCCCCGTCGGGAATGTTGCGGTCGCCGGTGCAGGGCACGACACCGATGCCCTTGATGCTGAAGCTGAAGTCGGTGCCGCCCGGTCCCTTGATCTGGACCCGGTCGGTGCGGCGCATGCGCTCGGCGAGCGGCTCCACGGCGCGCGCCATCGCCGCATAGTCGACGCAGCACACGTCGAAGTAGAAGTCCTCGAAGTCGCGCGTCGAGCGCCGCGCCAGCTGCGCCATGCTCGGCGTCGGCCAGCGCAGCACGACCCACTTCGTGTGGTTGACGCGCCGCTCGAAGTGCACGGGCTTCTGGTAGGTGCGGGCCACGAGCCGCATCTGGGCGTCGGGGACGCCGGCCATCTCGTTCGCGTTCGCCGCGCCGCGGATGCCGACGTAGGCCTGCATCCTCGTCATGCGGTGAAGGTCGCAGTCCGCCCACGCGGCGAGCCCCTCCTCCGCGGAGGACTCGTTGAGTGCGCGCATGACGCGCATCGAACTGGTCTCGACATGCGGGTGCGCC